>JAITSW010000194.1 GCA_031287505.1 Propionibacteriaceae bacterium | reverse complement strand
TTCTCTTCCAAGATCGGCAGGATCGACTTGTAACCGTACCAACTTCCGGCGGCTGTGCCGCTCATTTTCCCGCCTGGCTCTAGGTATTTGGCGACCGTGCCTTTCAACGTGGCAACCGGATACTCCTTGGGCTCGGGGGGAACTACCGGAGTGGGAGAAGGCGTCGACGTTGGCGTGGGCGTAGAGATTGGAGTCACAGCGGGCACGATGGCAGGTGCCGGCACCGGTGGTGGAAACAAGATCGGCCATGCGAAAATGGTGCCGGCCGTGATTCCCGCCACAGCGGCCAAAGCGATGACAAAGACGATTAGGCGTCGTTTGCCTTTCCCACCCGCAGTTTCCGCAGCGTCTTCGCGCACGCCTTCTTCTTCCACGCCTGCGGCGTCAAAGAAGCTGCTTAGCGCATTGGCATCATCTTCTGCTTGCCTTCTCGACACATCCATCTCGCACCCTACCCATTAAGGACAGATTGAAAGAATACTCCTAACAGTGAATTACCGTTGCCATTCAATAGTAGGCGTTGCATAGCACTCACGGGACAAGTCTACCCACAGGTGCGGTAACGCTTAAGCAAATAACCTGCCCCGGACATCGCCCAAAAGAAAAACTCCCGGCTAGCGGGAGCGTTTACCGACTACGAATCGTCCTTAGGGCCTTGGCCGTCATCGACCTCTTCAGATTCAGTACCGGCCTGGGCACCAGTCTTCTTGACATATTCGAGCGGATCACTGGAAGTGCCGTTCTTGTAAAGCGAGAGGTGCAGGTGGCAAGAGGTCGCCAAGCCAGTTTCCCCGACTTTGCCGATCAGGTCGCCCTTATTCACCTTCTGCCCAACATCTACCAAGACTTCAGACATGTGCAGGTAAGCCGTCTCGACACGTGTGCCGTTGATGTCACCGTGGTCTATGCGGATGTTATTGCCAGACCCGCCGTTGTAACCACCGGCATCGGCTTTTGAGACTTCGCCGGTTTGAGCCGCATAAATCGGAGCCCCGCACGCGCCGCCGATATCGGCACCGCTGTGCAGTCTCGTGCGACGCAAGATCGGGTGATAGCGCATACCAAAGCCGTTGCCTTTGGAGATGCTGCCCTCGGTCGGCCACAGGAAGGTACTCAAGTTGGTGATGCGGTCAGCCTCAGAAGAAATGGCCTTGGCCTGCGAAGAGAGCAGCTCTTGCCGCCCATCCAAAATCACTTGCTCGTTGCTCGCTTGAATGCTCTCGCCAGTTGCGGCCACATCGTCGGCGCGCTGAGCCGCAAGATCTTCAATGGTGACCGCCGTCGGGGTGTTCGAGGGTTCGTTGGCTGTGGCCGGAGTGGTGGACACGTAGGCGGCATAGCCAACCGCACCCAAACCAATTGCCGCGACAGTGCCAAACACCGCCACTTTGAAGGTGGTAGCCCTGATGATCGAGTGGAAAGAATGTCGGCGCCTACGAGCCGGGGTGGAAACTATTTCGGATACAACGGCGTCAGCCGACGGCGCGGCTACGCGGCGCGCCGAATAATCAGCCAAGCGTTGATCGTTCATTTTCCTCCCAAAAGTAGGACGAGGGCAATACTAGCAAGTTTTCTTAGTTTTTTCTAAGGATGTTCAGGTTTCGAGACCTTCACGGCTATTTTTGGGTAATGCGCTCGGCAGCCCGAGTGGCGATGGCCTTCCACTGTTGATCTGAGAAGTTGAAATTCGCCGATGGGTTGGCAAACAAGTATCCAACGCTACTCCCCGAAGTGATGACCGCTACCCGGTAAACGGTAGAGCTATCAACCGAAATCGTGTGCGTGATCTGGTACGTCTTGCCCGTGAAAGCAGCATCCCCAGCGCCCACTCCTTTGATATTCGCGCCCTCTTCAACAGCAGCCGTGGGTCGCGTATCAGCGCAGTTAGCCAATCCCCTGTTGAGCTCTTTGGCGTATTTAGCCGCCTTGTCCGGGTCATCAAAGGTGTAGTCCACCTGGTCAACGCCAAAACTCTTCGGCGCTTTCGGGTCGCCAACCAGTAAGAGGGTACGCTGAAGCGCCTTGGCGCCTGAGACCTTTTTCAGATCGCCGACCTCGCACTGGCTGCCGGTGATCTTCAACGTCGAACTCGGCTCGCTAGCCCCCCAAGCTCCAGCATTCGCATTAATGCGCGGCATGTCGACCTCCGTCAGCCAACCGGCGAAATCTCCAACTGGGGGCACAGTGGCATTGACGGAAATACCCGTCGGACAGGCGCCTTCGCCGCCGCGGCAGAGCCGGTTGAGTACCTTGACCAGCATGCCAGACGCTTCTGCCGGCGCGATAGCCTTCTGGGAGTCAACCAGATCGACAAAGATGTTCACCCGTCCGGTACGCCCCAGGAAAATGGTGTGATACTCCAAGACATCGGTCTCAAGCATCAGCGTGAATGCGGAAAACTCGTCACCTAACCCGGCAATGTCATAACTATTGACAAGCTGCGCGGTGACGCCTGGGCAAATCCCCATCTGACTCACTTGGTCGGCCAGCACTTGCCCGGCTATCTGCAAAGTTGCGTAGGTGGCGACGAGATTGGCCACCGTGTTTGCCGGATTGCCCGCAGTGTTGAGCTGACGGGTGGCAATGCGGTCAGCCAAGGGGGCAGTTTCATAGGTGGCACCGATACACAGCGCGTTTGCGGCGGTCGGAACCTCGGGAGAAACCAACCACTCTCCCACACCCAGGCCGGCCATGTCGTCAACGGTGAGCAGCGGGTCGGGAGCCGGCTTGTTGATTACCGGGCCATCCCCCCCTGTCGGCGCAAAGACATTTGAAATGGCCCAACACCCTATGCCGACGATAATCCCGATCACCAATACCGCCGCCACCACCACGATGGCACGCTTGTTG
>JAITSW010000189.1 GCA_031287505.1 Propionibacteriaceae bacterium | reverse complement strand
CTGATTTTCGGCACCACCGTCTATTTAAAGGAGACCGGTGATTTCAGTATTTTGGACGAGCAAGTCGACTTCGATAACGATCCGACACTGGCACGTCCGCTGTTCGAACACCTAGTCGCTTCCTGGAGGCACGTCGTTGAAAACCTCGGCCCGCACGGCCTTCCGCTCATTGGCCGCGCGGACTGGAACGATTGCCTCAATCTAAACTGTTTCTCTGACGCTCCGGGCGAATCCTTTCAAACCACCGCGAACTCCGAAGGCCGAGTGGCGGAGTCGGTATTCATTGCGGGGATGTTCACCGCGATTGCTCCGGAACTCTCTGAACTGGCTTCGAGAAGGGGTGAGAATGCCTTGGCAGCGGCTATCGATCAAGACGTGGCAAAGATGCGGCAAGCCATTCACGACCACGGCTGGGACGGAGCTTGGTTCCGCCGGGCTTACGACGCTTTCGGCGCGCCGGTTGGCAGCATCGAAAACGAAGAAGGCAAGATCTATATCGAGCCACAGGGCATGTGCATCATGGGCGGAAACGGACTTGACGACGGACGGGCGAAACAAGCCTTAGATTCGGTCGCAGAGCGGCTAGCCTGCGATCACGGCATTGCAATCTTGGCGCCGGCGTACACCGGCTATCACCTGGAGTTGGGCGAAATATCCTCCTACCCGCCCGGCTATAAAGAAAACGGCGGCGTGTTCTGCCACAACAACCCGTGGATTTTCATCGCCGAGACTATCGCCGGCGACCCGGCCCGCGCGTTTGACTACTATCGAAAAATTAACCCGGTTTACCGCGAGCCAATCAGTGATCTTCATGGATTAGAGCCTTACGCCTTCGCGCAGATGATCGCCGGGCCGCAAGCGCCAAACTATGGGCAAGCCAAGAATTCTTGGCTGACCGGAACCGCAGCCTGGGTCTATGTCGCCGTCACCCAGCATCTCATTGGGATTCGCCCCGGATTTGACGGTCTGATTATCGACCCCAAATTGACCGAGGTCATCGGCGGCTACGAGGTCACCCGCCGCTATCGCGATGCCACCTACCACGTGCAAGTTCGCGCCGGTGGAACCGGAACGCTGAGCGTCGACGGGCAGGAAATTCCAGGCAATGTCATCCCGATGGCTGCTGCCGGCACCGTGGTTAATGCCGTTTGGGAATAGCGCGGGTGTTGCAAAGCCGTTGATATCAGTTAGATAACACTGTTTCACCTGGACTCCGATTGGTCTTGCACAGAACATCGAGAAGTGCCAGAATGAACTATTGGAAGCGCTTCCACTCGGTGTGGGAGGGCGGATTGCAAATCTGGAGACAGGTGGGCAAACGTAATCAAAAGAAGCCATTAGGGCAAAGACAAAGGAGTCTCACATGCGAGCACATTCCATCCATCGAGTAGCAGGGGCTTGCGCAGCGGTAGTCGCAGCCACCTTGCTGGTCACGAGCTGTAGCTCTGAGGCCCCGGCCCCGAGTTCTTCAGATCCCGGCACTTCGACCGGGCAGATAACCCTGACCATCGGCACGTTCAACAACTTCGGTTATGACAAGACAACCGACACGATTCAGGGCGCAGATCTGTATACCAAGTACATGGCGGAGCATCCGAATATCAAGATCGAAGCCACCATCGCGGCCACCTCTGACGATGCCCGTGCAGCCTTCAACACCGCCCTCGGCGCCGGATCAGGCGCTTTCGACATTCAAGCAGTCGATGTCGACTGGATGCCCGACATGGTAAAGAATGCCGACAAGCTCTACGACCTCTCCTCCGTGGTGCAGGCGGGCAATTTCCTCCCCTGGAAAGCCGCTCAAGGCACCACTCCTGATGGCAAGGTCATCGGCGCCGGCACCGACATCGGCCCCGAGGCCATTTGCTACCGTGCCGACCTCTTCGAGAAGGCCGGCTTGCCCTCTGATCGCGAAGCCGTCAAAGAACTCCTCGGTGGCGCTGGCGCGACCTGGGACAAATATTTTGAAGTTGGCAAAGACTTTGTCGCAAAGTCTGGCGGAGTCGCCTGGTTCGACTCTTCTGCGGCTATCTTCCAAGGCATGATCAACCAGGTTGAGAAGTCTTATGTCGACCCAGACACCAATGCCGTCATCGCGCAGGACAACGCCGAAGTTAAAGCGCTCTATAACCAACTGACCGCTGCGGCAGTGGGCGACAAAGAATCCGCTGGCCTCCAGCAATGGGGCGAAGACTGGAATGCCGGATTCAAGGCTGACAAGTTTGCCACCATGCTCTGCCCGGCTTGGATCATCAACAACATCAAGAACGCCGCAGGCACCGATTTCGTCGGCTGGGACATCGCCGATGTCTTCCCCGGCGGCGGCGGAAACTGGGGCGGCTCTTTCTTGGTCGTGCCCGCTCAGTCCGAACATGCTGAAGCTGCTGCTGAACTGGCTGCCTGGTTGACCGCTCCCGAACAACAGGCTGCTGTCTTCGCCGAAGCATCCAACTTCCCAAGCGCTATTGCCGCTCAAGCAGCCCCGGCAGTCGCCGACAAGGTTGACGCCTTCTTGAACAACGCCCCAGTTGGCAAGATCTTTGCCAGCCGCGCTGCTGCTGTTACCGTTGTTCCCTACAAGGGTTCTGCATACTTCGATATCCAAAATGCCATGGTTAGCGCGCTTAACCGAGTTGACGTCGACAAGAGTGCCAGCGCTGCTGACTCGTGGAACACTTGGCTGGAGGAAGTTAAAGCACTTAGCTGATTAACGATCACGCAACATCATGGTGATTTGACTTAGCAAGTGGTGTGGGCCGGGGAAACCTGGCCCACACTGCGGAAACAGCCAAATTTTGGCGGGCTCGCACTGAATCCCTAGGTCGCCAATAGGACTTCTCGCAAAGGAGGCAAATGTCTACTAAAGCCACAATGCGGGCCGAGAATGCGGCGGGGAAACGTTCCGAGAGAAACTATCGCCGCAGGTCGCGCCTACATCGGCTCGATGTGAAAGCATCGCCTTACCTGTACATTTCCCCGTTTTTCATCGCCTTTGCAGTAGTCGGACTCTTCCCGCTCATCTATACCATTTACATTTCCACCAGGCAGTGGAGCAGCATGGGTGATCTCGGCCCCGCTGTCGCATATGGTGGAGCACCTGGCGAAACAAGCCTGCTGGGTAACTTCGAATGGGTTTTAAACAACCCGGCTTTCGGCGTTGCAATGCGCAACACCATCTCGATCTTCTTGCTTTCATCCGTCCCGCAAATGATTATTGCCATCATCTTGGCCGCGGTGCTTTCAGCCAACTTGCGTGCAAAGACTTTCTGGCGGATGGGCGTTCTACTGCCATATGTGATCGCACCTATGGCTGCCGGAATTATTTTTCGCGCTATGTTTGCCGACGACACCGGACTGGTAAACACCCTGTTGCGTGGAGTCGGTTTTGAGGGTGTGCAATGGCACGCAAACGCGCTGGCCAGCCACATAGCCATCTCTATCATCATCAATTTCCGCTGGACTGGATACAACACCTTGGTCATGCTTGCGGCCATGCAAGCCATCCCCAACGAAATCCTCGAGGCATCGATCGTGGATGGCCTCGGACCGGTACGCCAGCTCGTTCACATCGTCATTCCCTTGATTCGCCCAACCCTGATCTTTGTCATCATCACTTCTGTCATAGCGGGACTCCAGGTCTTCGACGAACCGCAGATGTTCTCGATTTCGAACGCCGGACATCCTGGCGGCTCTAACAACGAGTTCCTGACAATCACGCAATTCCTTTATCAGACCGGCTTTGTCTC
Organism: Propionibacteriaceae bacterium; assembly: GCA_031287505.1. Classification (GTDB taxonomy): domain Bacteria; phylum Actinomycetota; class Actinomycetes; order Propionibacteriales; family Propionibacteriaceae; genus Propionicimonas. The sequence goes on along the minus strand of JAITSW010000189.1, from coordinate 3,694 downwards.
TAATAACGATTCCAATATGGGACGTGCCGCAGCCGTTGCCTGGCTGCTCTTCATGATCGTCGTTTTCTTCGCGGTCATCAGCTATTTTCTTACTTCTCGTATCGCTTCGTCAGGTGGCCCGGCAAAGGCATCCGAGAAGACAAGGCTGGCAACAGGCCAAGGTTCTGCCGCTTCGAAGTCTTCGACTTCGGGTATTTCCGAAGTCGGCCCGGCTGGTTCCCAAGTTTTGGCTAAGGGTGAAGAGGTGGCGTCATGAGCCGGTCAACCCCATCGGTCACTGCCGTTAGCCAGATCGCCGGCAAGGGAGCGGCTAAGGCCGCTGCCCGTCAGCTCAAGCGGGGGAAACGCGGCACAAAGTTCTCTTCCGAAGGACGTCGGGCTGGTTGGGTTACTTATGCCGTTCTGGGCGCGACCCTGTTGTTTTTCGCCTACCCGCTCTACTACACGGTGCAGCTTGCGTCTATTTCCAAAGACGAAATGTATGACTTCCACGGCTTGGCGATTGGCGCCCAACTCCTGGAAAACCTCGGCAAGGCTTTTCAAGGACTGAATTTTTGGGCAGCCCTGGGTAACACCCTGATCGTGTCTGGCGTTTGCGCGCTTTCGGTGGTTTTCTTCTCAACTCTGGCCGGCTATTCGTTCGCAAAGCTCCGTTTCCGGGGCCGCGGGCCGTTGATGGTTTTTGTTGTGGGCACAATGGCTATCCCCGCACAGCTCTCCGCGGTTCCGTTGTTCATCGTGATGAAGAATCTCGGTTTAGTGGGAAGCTTGACCGGCGTCATCATTCCAGGGCTGGTGACCGCCTTCGGCGTTTTCTGGATGACTCAATATCTCCAAGCCGCCCTGCCTTACGAGTTGATCGAGGCCGCCCGGGTTGACGGCTGTTCGATGATTAAGACCTTTTACCATGTGGCCCTTCCCGCCGCCCGTCCCGCTGCCGCAATGCTGGCGCTGTTCACCTTTGTCGCCCAATGGACGAATTACTACTGGCCATTCGTGATCATCGCCAACAACGCGAAAAAGGTTCCGCTTTTGACGTTGGCTGCCGCAACGCTCAGCGGTGGCAACGCCCAAAACTATCCGCTTGCCATGGCAGGTGTAGCCCTGACCAGCTTCCCCCTGGTTCTGCTCTTCTTCTTCGCCGGAAAACAACTGGTCTCGGGCATCATGGCCGGAGCCGTCAAAGGCTAGTCAAAGGCTAACCCGCCTTCAACCCCCACCTCGTAGCTGCCAAGTTCAACCTCTTTGGCAACGGCCACACCGTCATTGGGCTAGCCCGCCTTCAGCCCCGCCCCGCCCAACTACCCCGTTCAACTGGCCTGCCCAACTGGAAAACCGCCGCTTTCCCTTAGTCAACCACCACTTTTACCCCCGACTAGCGCATGGTCTTAGTGCTTTGCCACAAAGGTCTGACGCGTTCGGGGTGTCAGCGACGATGAGGCGGATTACTTCTTTGGTTTGCCCATGTTGCGATGTCTCTTACCCGAGTTGGGCCAAATGCTTTAGTGCCCTAGGGGTTGGCTGATGATGGTTTTCTGCTGCTTCCGGGCTCTTCTCGCCTCTGAAAGGCTCTCTGAGGGACGGGCATGACAAGAAAAATGGAGAAATGGCGATGCTAGCGTGAAAAAATGGGCTTCTTTCGAGATGTTGCGTAAAGCCAGCGCGGATTATGGTCGATTATTTGGAAAACTCGACCCCAGGCCATGGCTTACGCGTGTTTAGGTCAAGTTTTGCAGGGTTTATCGGACGCTGACGGGTCGGTTTAGTGCCGTGGGCAGAACACTTGGCCGCAATGGCTAGTGCCCTAGAAGCATGCTAAGTGAGACTAACATGCCTAGTCGGCGGGTTTTGGAATTCAAAACTGCGTAAGCATGACCCAACTCGGGATTAAATGGGCTGAAAACACAAGTCGGTGGTGACCCCGGAAACCGGGATCACCACCGACTTAGCTAGTTTTTCCGAGTGGCTACTTCTTCACTTTCAGCTTCAGGGTCACAGTTGTCGACTTGGCGATCTGTGAATTACCCGCATATGAAATGGAGAGAGTGTAAGTGCCCTTCTTCTTCAACTTGGGGAGAGTCACCGTAATGACACCCTTATTGGAAGTCTTATAAGTCGCAGTCTTTGACTTCTCCTTAGTGCCTGACTTCTTGTACTTGACGGTGACCTTACCCGTGGGCTGTAACGTGCCAGCTTTGACTGTCACTTTGACCTTGGCCTTGGCCTTCGTCTTCACCGTTGTCTTCGACAATTTCGCACTCAGAGCCGGGGTAACCTTTGAAACGGCTGTCGCACCGGAAACCTTGGTCTCTTTGACCTCGCCCTTTGTGACGACAGCACGCACCGAAAGCTTCTTGCCAGCGTCGGCATAACCCACCACGTAGGTTTTACCGGTGCGGCCAATCGCTTTTCCGTCTCGCAACCAGGTGTAAGAGGCTGTCCAACCTGCCGGAACCGAAGCCGTCAGGGTCTTGCCAACTGCGGCAGTGCCGGAGACGACTGGCACCAACGCATCCACGTTCGCCACCTCAACCGTAACCGGCTCGCTGGTCAGTTGATGGGTGCCGGTGGCATCGGTGAGGGAATAGGTGCCCTTAACCACATAGGTGTAGGAAACCGTCGGATGGAAGGTTGTCGGTGAACCGATCTTGATATCGGAAACCGAATACGTGAAGGTAGTTCCCGCGGTGACATCCTGCGTTGAACCGCCCCAGACATCAGCTAGGTTGGCAGTCAATGTCAGTTGCTCGCCAACGCGGAGTATCTTCTTGCTAGCCGTGACGCTCAGCTCGTAGCCCTTGTCAACCAGGCCTTGCTGAGTTTCCCAGTTGACATCGGCAACGCGGGTTCCACGGGTACCAGTACCCAGGTAAACCCTGCCGAAGACCCGGGAGTCACCGCTGATCGCACGAAGGTCACCATACTGGTGCTCATCGTCGTTGATCCGCTTCCAGGTGGCCCCGTCATCCAGTGAACGGTAGACGCCCCAGTGCGCCGGAGCAGCAGACCACTGCGAGTTATCCGCAATAGTCCCCGCCGCATACAACGCTGGAACGTTGTTGGTTCCGATGCCGATGCCGATACCGATCTGCTGGAACAAGCTCGTCGTCCCAGGGCTGACCTTGACGGCATTCCAAGTGGCTCCACCGTCGGTGGAAGACAGCTTGACCAGACCGGCAGCCGCGTTATTCGGAGCTAGATAGATGCTGTTGGTATGGAAGGGATCGACCTGGATCTTGTTGGAACCTTGGCTGTGACCAGAGGTATTCCAGTTCGGCCCAGTCGGCAACGAGCCACTGGCCAACGTTTGGGCATAGAAGTTCTTTCCGCCATCGGTGCTGAGATAGAAGTTGGTTCCGGCAAATCCGTACATAATGTTCGGGTTCACCTTGTCAGAGAAAAGCTTCGCATTGCCGGTAGCCGGAGTTACCCCGTCAGCCTGGAAGAAGTTGACCTTCGTCCACGCGGTGCGATCGCCATAATCCGGGGTTCCATCAGCGTTGCGACGCTCGATAACGCGAACTTCGCTCTCGCCAATCTGACGGCCTTGATGCGAGCCAACTACCGGAGCAGCCGGGCCTTGCGAGACATCAGCCCAATAAGTGTTGGCAATAGATTGACCACCGACACTCCAGACCACGGTGTTGCCGTCTGCGGTGACGCTGATCCAGCCGGCATTGGCATTTGCGCAACC
>JAITSW010000174.1 GCA_031287505.1 Propionibacteriaceae bacterium | reverse complement strand
TCATGGACGAATACGGCAACGCCAACATCTTCCTTTCTGAAGGCGCGGGCATCGAAGATATTATCGCCGAGTTGGAACGCCGTGAAGAGGAAATCCCGCGGGATGCTTTCGGCCACGTTCGCTTGGAAAAGATCAACCCCGGCCAGTGGTTTGGCCAACAGTTCGCCACCATGCTGCGCGCCGAAAAGGTGCTGGTGCAAAAATCCGGCTACTTCTCCCGCTCGGCTGCCTCAAATGACTTCGATCTAAACTTAATTCACACCATGTGCGATCTCGCAGTTGACGCTGCTCTCGCCGGTCTGTCGGGTGTTATCGGCCATGACGAAGAAAACGGCGACGTGCTTTCGGTGATCGCCTTTGAGCGAATTGCAGGCGGCAAAGCCTTTGACGTTACCCAGCCATGGTTCGAAGAGCTGCTAGATGAGATTGGCCAGCCTAGGCCGATTCAATTTGTGGAGCTTGAAGAAGCCTAAAAGGACTCCATCTTGTTTTCGCCCCCTTTGCGCAAGAGGTGGTATCGCAAGTACTTGCGCGGGTTTTACACTGCGCAGAACCTTTGGGGACGCTTTCCGGCGGGCTGCGGCAAAGTCATTTAGATCGCCTGGAAGCCAGCCACGCCAATAGGGCGCCAAGACCGACGCCTGTGGCGGCACCCAGGGCATAACCGGAGGCCATGCCGATACCCATTGATTTTTCGGCGACCTCGACTAGGACGTGGTCTTCGGCCTTTTCGGCAGACTCCAAGATTGGCACTTCGTCGGTGTCTTCATTGGCGGACTTGCTGGTGGCGCGGTCTTCCCATGTTCCCACCCAGGCAGCCACCAGCAAAATCAAGGAGGCGAAGAGATTCATGAACAGCATTAAGATGAATATCCAGGCGAAAGCCGCTCCGAAACCGATGACGGTGAGGTTATGGGAAAGCAGGGTAACGAGCTCGGTGGCGACTAGCTGCAAGACACCCAACCCGGCCGCGCCGAGAATTGAACCCTCCCAAAGTGCCACGCGAGGTGGTGGGTCGACGGCGAAGATGCGCAGCATGAGCCAAAAGAGCAGTGTCCCAGCTACCACAGAGGTAAGCACAGAGATTGTTTTGGGGAAACCAATCTGCGCCCCAAGAGAGAGCGTGAGCCACATAGCGAGGAAAGTGATCAGCACGCCGACGACCAAGACGATCAAAATGCCGAGGTTTGCAAGAATGTCCAGCGGCAACGGCAGTTTGCCTTCCGGCTTTCCCAAGAGCGGGCGCAACTGCACGCGGACAGCTCTTTTGAGTGCGCCCATCCAAGCTGATCCCGTCCATAACGCGATAAGAACACCAAGAACCCCGATAAGCGCCCAGTTGTCCAGGCTCTTGTCGATGACGTCGTTTATCTGCCGCGCAAGTTCAATCTCTGATTCCAAAGTGCTGTCGACCGCGGCTTTAAACTGCGCCAGCAGATCCGGCTGTACGACCTTGAGTGTCAGCCCCAACGCGGAAAAGACCAACATCAATACCGGGACGAGGGAAAGCACCGAATAGTATGCGATACTTGCCGCAAAATTTGCACCCAATCGCGTGTTATATCTGTCAATGGCACGCAGTAGATGAGCCACTACCGGGTTTCGATAAACCCGTCTAAGCCATCGACGCATGTTTCCACTTTAGAGGTGTTGGCCCGATGCGCCCGGTTGATCAACGCCAGAATGGCGCAATTTGGCTCTGCGTTACCGCGCCACTGGCCACGTGCCGATAAAGTTCCGGTCGCCGAATACCCCGTCTACTCTTGCGACGGATGCCCAGTACTTATCGTGGGTGTGCGTTCCGGGAGCTCCTGGGTAGGCACTTTCCGGGAAGGCGGCGGTGGTGCGCGAATATGGGTGCGTCCATTCGTCGGCACCGATGGCATGTAGCGGATGCGGCGCATTCACCAACGGGTTGTCATCAGTTGGCCACGCTCCCCGCTCAACCTGCGCGATCTCATCGCTAATAGCAAGCATCGCGTCACAGAAGCGGTCAAGCTCGGCTAGAGATTCAGATTCGGTGGGTTCGACCATCAAAGTCCCCGCGACCGGGAAGCTCATCGTCGGCGCATGGAAGCCATAATCGATCAGGCGTTTGGCCACATCGTCCACCGTGATGTGAGTGCGGTGGGTGATCTCGCGAAGATCGAGAATACACTCGTGCGCCACCAATCCCCTCTGTCCCTTATATAGGACGGGGAATTTGCCGTCTAGGCGTTTGGCCACGTAATTTGCGTTGAGGATTGCCACCTCCGAGGCTTGCCTCAACCCGGCTCCACCCAGCATCAGCAAGAATCCGTATGAAATCGGCAAGAGCCCGGCTGAGCCAAATGGCGCTGACGTCAGCGGTAGGTCGACGAGATAGGGTGCGAGGTGCTCTTTGACTGCCACCGGCCCCACACCCGGCCCGCCGCCACCGTGGGGCATTGCAAAGGTCTTGTGGAGGTTGAGGTGCGATACGTCGGCTCCGAAATCGCCAGGCGCGGCCAGACCCATCAACGCATTCAAGTTGGCACCGTCAACATAGACCTGACCGCCGGCAGCATGAACCCGCTTCCCGATCTCCAAGATCGTATCCTCATAAACACCATGGGTGGACGGATAGGTCACCATTATGGCTGCAATGCGTCCCCGGTATTTGGCAATCTGCACGTCCAGGTCATCCAAATCGACCGAGCCGTCTTCGGCGGTGGCTACCTGAACCACTTTGAAACCGGCCATAGCGGCAGACGCCGCGTTGGTGCCGTGCGCAGAAGTTGGAAGCAAGCAAATATCGCGCCCGGCTCCCCCATTCGCCTGATGATACGCCCGGATAGCCAGCAAGCCGGCAAACTCGCCCTGGCTGCCTGCGTTGGGGGCAATCGAAACCTCGTCGTAGCCGGTCAGATCAGCCAGCCACTCAGAGAGCTCTCCAATCATGGTGACGTAACCCATCGCGTCCTCAACTGGGGCGAACGGGTGCAAATTGGCAAAGCCCGGGTAAGAGATAGGTTCCATAAGGGATGCGGCATTAAGCTTCATCGTGCACGAGCCAAGGGGAATCATGCCGGCGTCTAAGGCGAAATCGCGCTTGGCCAGGCGCGTGACGTAGCGCGTGAATTCGCTTTCGCAGTGGTATTCGTTAAACACCGGGTGCCGCAGGTAGTCAACTTCGCGATTGTGGCCATTGAGGTTGCCGAGTTCTTTGCGGGTGATTTCGGCATCAAATGCCCTTGCCACCCGGGCCAGATCGGCAACAGTCACGTCCTCTCCCACAGAAATTCCAATTTCGTCCTCGGAGACAAGGCATAAATGAAAGCCAAGATCATGGGCCTTATCGACGATTTCCTCGGCGCGGCCTGGCGCCCAGACGGTGATCGTGTCGAAGAAGCTCTCATTCTTGATGTGGAAACCCTTTGCAGCCAGAGCGGCAGCTAGACGCTTTGCCTTGGAGTGAATCGCCTGCGCGATTTCCCGTAGGCCTTCGGGGCCGTGATAGACCGCGTAAAGCGTTGCGACGACGGCCAGCAGCACCTGCGCGGTGCAGATATTGGAGGTTGCCTTTTCGCGACGGATATGCTGCTCGCGCGTCTGTAAGGCTAGCCGCAAAGCAGGTTGGTTGAAAGCATCCTTGGTAAGGCCAATTAGGCGCCCGGGAAGCTGGCGAATCAATGACTCCCGCACGGCAATATACGCGGCATGCGGGCCACCGAAAAAGAGCGGAGTCCCGAAGCGCTGCGTCGAACCCACCGCTATGTCGGCACCCCAGGAGGCCGGAGATTCTATGAGGGTAAGCGCCATGATATCGCAGGCGGCAATCAGCAATGCCCCCTTGGCGTGGGCGGCGTTCGCGATCCCCTCAAGCTCGGCGGCACTGAAAAGCTTGCCATCAGAGCTGGGGACTTGCACCACAACTGCGAAGACGTCATTGGCTTCGATGGCCGCGACAATGTCGTCTTCGGCCCGGACCAGCCCAATATCGCTGACGCTGGCGCGGGTATGCAAGACATCGTAGTTTTGGGGCAGTAGCCCATTATCGACAACGGCAACAGAACCCTTGCGGACTTGCCGACGGGCTAGGCTCACGGCCTCTGCGACGGCGGTAGCTTCGTCCAGCAAAGAAGCGCTGGCGGCGTCTAGACCGGTCAGGTCGGCAACCATCGTCTGGAAGCTCATTAAGACTTCCAGACGGCCTTGGCTGATCTCGGGTTGGTAGGGTGTATAGGCGGTATACCAAGCCGGGTTTTCTAACACCAAGCGGCGGATGACTGCCGGGGTGACCGACCCATAAAACCCGTAGCCAATCAGCGACCGCAGCGGATTGTTTCGCCCGGCCAGTTTTCGCATCTGCGCCAGAACCTGGTGTTCTCCATACGTTTGCGGCAATGCGGAATGCCGCCGATCGCGAATACCGCTCGGGATGGCGGCGTCAACGAGATCGTCAAGGGTTTGAAATCCCAGAGTGCCCAGCATGTGCTGTTGGTCTAAAGCAGAAGGGCCAATATGCCGCGTAGCGAAATCTCTCACACGGCCAATTTACTAGACGAACTAAGAAGAATGAGCTACCCCTAAGAGACTGCGCGCAAAACCACCGGCTCGAAAGAGCCATGCTCTGTCGGAGCTTCGCGGGGAAGCTCAGCCAAGACTCCCTCAATATCGCGCCAAACCTGGCCTAAGCCGATAGCAAACATGCCTTGGCCGCCTTTTAGGAGGTCGACGATCTCGTTGTCGGTAGTGCACTCGTACACCGAAGCGCCATCGCTGACAAGCGTGACCTCGGTGATATTCACCACTCCCCTAGCCCGCACATGGTCAATCGCAATTCGAATTTGCTGCAAAGAGACGCCAGCGGTGAGAAGCCGCTTGATGACCTTCAGCAAGAGTAAATCGCGGAAACTGTAAAGACGCTGGGTGCCAGAGCCGCCAGCCCTCTGAATGGACGGAATCACCAAACCGGTGCGTGCCCAATAATCAAGCTGCCGATAGGTGATGTCGGCCGCCTGGCAGGCAATCGGCCCGCGGTAGCCTTCATCGGCCGGCAGTGGGGAAAAGTCTCCGTCAAAAAGCGCATCTTGATTGCCAGCAGCATTTCGCTCAGCGCTAGACACGTCCATTGCGTCCTCCGAAGTTCAAGTGATCCGTCGGCTGCCCCCGACATAAGAAACCGTAGGCGCTGCCTCAACGCCCCAACCAACGACA
>JAITSW010000167.1 GCA_031287505.1 Propionibacteriaceae bacterium | reverse complement strand
ACGCGCATGCCGATAGTGACGGCAACTATCGCCACTGAGATTGTGGAGAGTAGTTCTAGCGTCAACGAAGAGAGGAACGAGAGCCGTAGCACCCCGGCGGTCTCTTTGCGATGCGCGCTTTCGATCTTGGCCAAACCCTTGAGTTGGGCTCTCGCGCGGCCAAAGGACTGCAAAGTCGGCAGACCGGTGATTAGGTCGGCGAAGTGGTTGGCCAGCCGATTCTGAATCTTCCACCTTTTGGCTGTCCGGGCTTGGGTCGTCCAGCCTACCAAGGCCATGAACACCGGTATGAGCGGGATGGTTGCCAACATGATCATCGACGAGGTGATATCACAGAAGAAGACGACCACGACGACCAGTGGCGGAACGGTGGCAGCCAGACCCAGTTGCGGCAGGTATTTGGCGAAATAGTCGTCCAAAGCATCCAAACCCTGGGTCACCAAGTTGACCAACCCGCCGGACGCACGTGCTGCGCCAAGGGGTTTGGCAAAGACGGCCTCCACGATTTCGCCGCGCAGTTGCGTCTTTACCCTGGCTGCCGAACGCCGGCCAAGCCACTGGGAGGCCCAAGAGAGAAAAGCCTTCGCGCCAAATACCCCGATAAGGACGGCGGTGGCTTGCGGAAGAACTGAAAGGCCGGAGCCTGAGAAAACAAAAGTGACGGCATCGGCCAAAACCCGCCCCTGCACCAAGGTGAGGGCAGCGGTGATAAAACCAACGACGACCCCGGCAACCAGGGAAACCCTGGCTGCACGGGATCGGCGAAGGAGTTTTGGTTCTACCGGTCCGGGCATGTACCGAACCTATATGAACCTTCGGGCACTATCACCTAACTCGCTAGCACCGGCGCCGGATCGTCCGGAATGTTATCCACCGAGAGCGGCCTGCGGTTTACCCAATAAGCCCAACCGGTGTACAGCAAAACGATCGGCACCAGAATCAATGCCGCTACGAGCATGATAGTTAGTGTTCCGTCAGTGGATGCGGCGTTGACAATGTTCACACCGGCGTTACCACCCGGAGTCGCACTTGCAGCGCTATCGATAAACCCTAGACCAGGGAACATCTTCAAGAAGACCCCCGCTGCAACCGCGAGCGTGGTGACTGATGTGCCGATGAAGGCAATACCAGAGCGGCCACCGCGAACGGTAACCCACGCGACAACTAATCCGACAGCTGCCACTAGCAATAGCACCCACCCGATTATGACACCGAGAGAACCGATGCCCTGAGGAGCGAACGCCAAGTTCTGCCACACCAGGAAGGCCGCTCCACCCACAATGGCAACCAATCCGATAAGTGTGGCGAACTTGCGCGCCCGATCTTGCACCTCTCCACGGGTCTTCAACGTCAAGTAGATAGACCCATGGAAGAGGAACAGCACTACGACCACTATTCCGCCCAATAGACCGAAGGGAGAGAACAGTTGCCAGAAATAAGGAGCGGGATCAAGGGCGAGGAGTAACTCGTTGCCCGCTACCGGCTTAACCGGCAGGCCGATGATGAAATTGGCAAAGCCAACGCCAAATACCAGCGGCACCAAGAAGGAGCCGACGGCTGCCAGCCAGTCAAATACATTGCGCCACCGGGTATCGGGGCGCTTTGAGCGGTACTCGAAAGCCACACCGCGAATAATCAGGCCAACCAGCACCAAGAATAGGGGCAGGTACAAACCAGAGAACAGCGTGGCGTACCAAGCTGGGAAGGCTGCGAACATGGCACCACCTGCGGTGAGCAGCCAAACTTCGTTGCCATCCCAAACTGGGCCAAGCGTATTGACGATTACGCGACGCTCTTTCTCGTTCTTTCCCAAGAACGGAAGGAGCATCGCAACTCCATAGTCAAAACCTTCAAGAACCAGATATCCGATCCACAGAACGGCGACGAGGATGAACCAAATGATTGGGAGAATTCCAATTGTTCCGATTTCCAACATTATTTCAACCCTCCTTTAGTAGGCGAAGCTCAGTGGGTCATCATCATTTTCGAGCACTTTAGGCTCTTCAACGATGGGCAACCCGGCTTTGACGGTCTTGAGGAAAAGCCCAACTTCGACTACCGCGCCAGCGCCGTAGATGAGAGTGTAGAGCACGAGGGTCGTCCCAACTTCAAATGCGCTGACCATCGGCGAAGATGCGGCAGCTGTCGGCAGGACGCCGTTTACGATCCAAGGCTGACGTCCCATCTCGGTGACGATCCAGCCAAACGAAGAGGCGAAGAGCGGGAGCAGCGGAGCGGCAAACGCGATAACCGTCAAGAGCTTTCCAGCCTTGAACGTTCCGCCGTTGCGATTCTTGACCAACGCCCCAATAGCGATGAGGATGGCGATGCAGCCGAAAAGCATCATGAAGCGGAAACTCCAGAAACTCGCCACCACGTCCGGCACGAAGTTAGTAACCCCATACTTTGCCGTGTGCTCGGCAGCTGCCCTAGCCAGCTCGGTATTTGGCTCGATCTGACCGGCGGCGTAGGCGGCCTGAAGATCGTTGATGCCTTCAACCTTTCCATCGAACGAACCAGTTGCCAGGAAGGAAAGAACCCCCGGAATGGTGAGCTCGAAGGCGTTACCCGTACCCTCGGCGTTCGGGAAGGCGATGACGGCGAAACCGGCGGAAGCCTCCGTAGTGTAAAGCCCCTCGGCCGCAGCCATCTTCATAGGCTGTGTCTGCACCAAGATCTTGCCTTGAATATCGCCGGTGACGATTGTGCCGACAGCGGCGGCCAGAAGAACCCAAGCGCCAAGCTTGACTGCGAAGCGATGTGCGTCAACGTCCTTGGCGGCCTGAGCGCTCAGCTCAACTCCGTCGGCCTCTTTATTGACCTTGGCCAAGCACCAAGCGGATACGCCGAGGATTAGACCACCGGCGACCATAAAGGAGCCGAAAATCACGTGCGGCCAGGTAATGAGCGCAACCGGGTTTGTCAGAACCGCTAAGAGGTCAGTCATCTCAGCGCGTCCGGTAACCGGATTGTAGGTGGCACCCACTGGATTCTGCATCCAAGCGTTGGCGACCAAAATGAAGATGGAAGAAATCAAAGTACCAACAGCGCCCAACCAAATAGTGGCAAGGTGGACTTTCTTGGGGAGGCGATCCCAGCCAAAGATCCAAAGACCTAGGAAAACCGACTCTAGGAAGAAGGCGATCAGAGCTTCAAGCGCCAAAGGCGCTCCAAAGATGTCTCCAACGAAACGAGAATATTCGCTCCAGTTCATACCGAATTGGAACTCTTGGACGATACCCGTTACCACACCCATCGCGAAGTTGATCAAGAACAACTTGCCGAAGAACTTCGTCAGCCTCAGGTAGCGCTCATTGCCCGAACGAACCCAGAGTGTCTGCAAAACCGCCACCAAAAGCGACAGCGCAATGGTGACCGGAACGAAGAAGAAGTGGTAGACCGTGGTTACGCCAAATTGCCATCGAGCTAAGAGCTCGGCAAAATCAACAGCAGTCATGCGGCGAATCTATTGTGAATAGCACTTGGCATGCAATCGAAAGTCACATAAATCTCACATGTTGATATGCGGCCTGGGCTAGCGATAGAAATTCACGCAATTCTTGCCGAAACATGTCTCTAAATCGCGCAAGTCAGCGATTTCCTAGGGTTTTTCGGGTTGTGCACCTGGTTGCGCACCTGGAAGATCCCTCTCCGTCAGCGCGCCCGAGAACTGGGATTGATAAAGCCGGAAATAGGCGCCCTTGGCTCCTAGCAACTCGCCGTGAGTTCCCTGCTCCACGATGGCGCCATTTTCCATCACCAAGATCAAATCCGCGTCGCGAATGGTGGAGAGCCGGTGGGCGATCACAAAACTCGTCCGATCAGCGCGCAACTTGTTCATCGCCCGCTGGAGTAGCAACTCGGTACGGGTATCCACCGACGAAGTCGCCTCGTCCATAATCAGCAGGGACGGACGTCCGATGAAGGCCCGCGCAATGGTGATCAACTGTTTCTCCCCCGCCGAGACGTTGGAGGCCTCATCGTTAATCACCGTGTCATAGCCATCGGGAAGGGCGCGCACGAAGCGGTCTACATAGGTAGCCTTGGCGGCAGCCAGGATCTGCTCCTCGGTGGCGCCAACACGTCCATAGGCAATGTTGTCGCGAATCGTCCCGCCAAAGAGCCAGGTGTCTTGCAGCACCATGCCGATGTGGGAGCGCAGCGCCCGACGTGGAATGCTGGAAATATCAACACCGTCGAGTGTGATCCGTCCAGCGTCTAGCTCATAGAAACGCATGATCAGATTGACCAACGTCGTTTTCCCGGCACCTGTCGGACCCACGATGGCAACTGTCGCTCCCGGCTGGGCTACCAGGGAGAGGTCGGTAATGAGCGGTTTGAGCGGGTCATAGCTGAAGGAGACATGCTCAAACTCAACACGTCCGGTAGCGGTTAGCGGCAGCGTCCCCTCTTGGTCGAAAACCTCCTCTTCGCTGTCGAGCACTTCAAAGACGCGTTCGGCGGAAGCGACGCCCGACTGCAGCAGATTGGCCATCGAAGCCAGCTGGGTGATGGGATGGGTAAACATCCGAGAGTATTGGATGAACGCCTGCACCGAACCCAACCCAATGTTGCCGGCGGCTACCTGCAAGCCTCCGATGACGGCTATCGCGACATAGTTGAGATTTCCGACGAAGAACATACAGGGCATGATGATGCCGGAGATGAACTGCGCGCCAAAGTTAGCCTCAAATAGCTGCTGGTTTTTTGCGTGGAAGCGCTGCGCAACCTGCTGCTGACGTCCGAAGACTTTCACAAGCGCATGCCCGGTGTAGGTCTCCTCAACCTGGGAGTTGAGTTGGCCGGTGTTCTTCCATACGGCTGCGAAGAGTTTTTGCGAGCGTTTGCCGATCTTGGTGGTGATCAAGATCGCCAGCGGGATAGTGATTAAAGCCACCAGAGCCAGCAGCCAGGAGACATAGAACATCATCGCAATCACAGCCACCAACATGAAGACATTGGAAAGCACCTGCGAGAGGGTTTGCTGCAGCGATTGCGAAATATTGTCGACGTCGTTGGTCACCCGGCTGAGCAACTCGCCGCGGGGCTGGTTGTCGAAATACCTCAACGGCAGCTTGTCGATCTTAGCCTCGATTTGCTTGCGCATCCGATAGACGGTGCGCTGCACAATGCCGTTAATCAGCAGTCCCGCGATCCCTTGGAAAATGCTATTCGCCAAATAGACGACCGCCGCCAAGAGCAGGATTTGACCGACCACGTCAAAATTGACGGGCTGCCCAGCCTGCGACGCGTCATAGATCACATCGGTGGCCTTGCCCAGGATGACCGGGCCGACGGCATTTGCCGAAGTGCCGATTACCACGAAGACGACCACCAGGATGATCCGCGGCACTTCCTTGGAAAGATGCGCCATCAACCGCTTCAAAGACGGGATGAAGTTGATCGCCTTTTCGCCAGAGCTATGCGGGCCATGCGGGCCGCCGCCCCTCGCCGGGGCATACTTGGGGCGTTCGGGGGCCTTGGCCGCAGTCTTGGCGGCTGCCTGAGATTCGCTCATGCCGCCTCCTCCGCCTTGAACTGGCTTTCGACGATCTCGGCATAGGTTTCGCACGAGGAAACCAGCTCTTCATGTGTCCCGATGCCGACGATCAGCCCACCTTCGAGGACGATAATCTGCTCGGCATGGCGAATCGTCGAGATGCGCTGTGCCACCACTATGACCGCGGCGTCTTTCGTCACTTTGGCAAGCGCCGCCCGCAATGCCGCGTCGGTGGCAACGTCAAGCGCCGAAAAAGCGTCGTCGAAAACATAGATTTCCGGCTTGCGGACGAGTGCCCTGGCGATAGCCAAACGCTGCCGCTGCCCGCCGGAGACATTGGTACCGCCTTGCGAGATCTCCGATTCCAGCTGCCCGGGCATCTTCTCGACGAAATCCCGGGCTTGGGCGACTTCTAGCGCCTCCCAGAGTTCGTCGTCCGTGGCATCTTCTTTGCCCATCCGCAGGTTGGAGGCTACCGTCCCGGTGAATAAATAAGGTTTTTGCGGAATGTACCCAATCTTCGACCACAACATCTGGGGATCAAGCTTCCGCACATCGACGCCGTCCACAAAAACACTGCCCTCGGTGGCATCGAATAGCCTCGGGATCATGGAAACCAAGGTCGTTTTCCCAGAGCCAGTCGAGCCGATAATGCCGGTCATCTGACCTAGGCGCGCGTGGAAGGACAATTCCCTCACCACGGGCTTCTCGGCGCCCGGATAGCGAAATGCCACGTTTGCAAAGCTCACATCGGAGCGGCGCGGAAGCTCGGCTACTGGATTGCCGGTGGGAACCACCGATGATTTGGTGTCGAGCACTTCTTGAATACGTCCGGCCGAAACTGCGGCGCGCGGGCCGATCATCAACATCATGGTGGCCATCATCACGCTCATCAAAATCTGGGTGATATAGGCGAGATAGGCGGTGAGTTGGCCGACTTCAAGGTGGCCTTCCGATATCCGGAAAGCGCCAAACCACATAACTGCCACACTTGAGAGGTTCAGAATCAAAAAGACGACCGGAAACATGGTCTGCATCCGGATGCCCACCGAGATGGCGGTATCGGCCAGTTCATGGTTTGCCACATCGAAACGCTCAGCTTCGGTTGGTTCGCGGACGAAGGCCCGGATGACGCGCAAGCCGGTAATCTGCTCGCGCAGCACCCGGTTGATGTTGTCTATGCGGTCCTGCATCAGCTTGAACAACGGGGTCATCTGGGAGACCAAGACGCCAATCACCGCTCCCAGGGCGATTACCGCAACCAAGATCAGCCAGGACAGCCCCACGTCCTCGCGCAGCGCCATCACGACACCGCCAATCATGGTGAGCGGCGCCGAGAGAATCATCACCATCGTCATCATCGAGAACTGCTGCAACTGCTGCACGTCATTGGTGTTGCGCGTGATCAAACTTGGAGCGCCAAATTTGGCCACCTCGCGCGACGAGTAGGAAAGCGCCTGATTGAAGATGGCCTGCCGCAAATCGCGTCCAAGCGACATCGCCGCCTTGACCGCACACCAGGTAGCGCCGATCTGGCCAGCCATCTGGACGACAGAGACCCCCAGCATGATCGCCCCATAGCCCCAGATGACGCCATAGTCTTGTTTGGCAACGCCGTCGTCGATGATGGTGGCGTTCAAAGACGGCAAAAAAAGCGCAGCCAACGTTTGAATCAGTTGCAAAGCCACCACAGCCAAAATCAGCCCGGCATATGGGCGCAAAAATCTCGCGAGTAATCTGATCATAGTTATTTCCCAACAGCTCAAACTACACCCATCTGCGAACATTGCACAACTGCAAATTTATACTTGCGCAACAATTCCAGACGGTGCGGCAGCATGCCAACTAGGGCGGGTGACGGAGTTTTTTCGGTAACCTTGACCGGGTGAGCGATGAGAGAGAGATCCCGGCCCTATCGGCGGAGCGTTCGGAGCAGGAGCAGGTCCGGCATGGAAAGCGGGAACGTTTGCTGGCCGCCGGCATTCCGCCTTACCCGATCGCCGTGCCGCGGACGCACAGCGCCATCGAGGTGCATCGGCAATGGGGCAACCTGGAAGCTGGCGAAGAGACCGGCATAGTTGTCTCAGTTTCCGGACGCGTGGTCTTCCTGCGCAATACCGGAAAGCTCTGCTTTGCCACCTTGCAAGACGGATTTACCCTCGATGAATCTGGCGGCCGTTTGCAGGTGATGATCTCGCTGGCCGAAGTTGGCGAAGAGTCGCTCGCCTTTTGGAAGGCCAATGTTGATCTGGGAGACTTTATCTCAGTGACGGGACGGGTTATCTCGTCCAAACGCGGTGAGCTCTCGGTGCTGGCGGCGAGTTGGGAGCTGGCTTCCAAGGCGCTGCGCCCACTTCCCGTCCTACATAAAGATTTGAGCGAGGAAACCCGGGTGCGCCAGCGCTATGCCGACTTGGTGGCCCGCGAAGAGGCGCGCGACATGGTGCGCCTGCGCGCGAAAGTCACGCACAGCATCCGCGAGACGCTGTATGGGCTGGGCTATATCGAAATCGAGACGCCGGTCTTGCAGCTCATTCACGGCGGCGCTGCGGCCCGCCCGTTCCGAACCCATTTAAACGCCTTCGATATTCCGATGACCTTGCGTATCGCGCTGGAGCTGTATTTGAAGCGAGCCATGGTCGGCGGCGCTGATCGCGTCTATGAGCTTGGGCGGATCTTCCGCAACGAGGGCATCGACTCGGAACACTCAGCCGAATTCACCATGTTGGAGGCCTACCATGCCTGGGGCGATCAGAAATCTATCGCCAACATGACGCGGCAGCTTATTGTGAACGCCGCAGACGCCACCGTCGGCCGAGTCATCCACACCCAGGACGGCGACATCGATCTAGACGGCGAATGGGATTGGAAGCCGGTATACCCGACCCTTTCCGCGCAGATCGGCGAAGAGATCACCCCGCAGACCGATCAAGCCACCTTGCGGGCCTTCGCAGATCGCTTTGACGTCGAATACGACCCAGGCTGGGAAGCGCAGAAACTGGTGATGGAGCTTTTCGAAGAGCTGGTCGAACCCAAACTCATCCAGCCCACCTTCGTCTGCGACTATCCGCCGATTGCGCAGCCCTTGGCGCGGCAGCACCGCAGCGACCCAAATCTCATTGAAGCCTGGGACTTGATCATCGGCGGCGTCGAGCGCGGCACCGGTTTCTCAGAGTTGATCGACCCGGTGATTCAGCGCGAACGTCTAACGCGGCAATCCTTGAAGGCCGCCGCCGGCGACCCAGAAGCCATGGAGTTGGACGAAGACTTCCTAGCCGCGCTGGAATTCGGAGCCCCGCCAATGGGTGGCATGGGGCTCGGACTAGACCGTTTGATTATGTTGCTCACCGGCACCGGAATTCGCGAGACGATCCTGTTCCCACTGCTTCGGCCTAGCGCCTGACGCTGCCCGAATCTGGGACGGCCCAAGGGCGAGCCTGCTCGACTGCCGGGTAACTGCAGTTAAAGACCTCGACTTGCCCGTCCTCGACCTGCTCCAAGGGCGAGCCTGCTCGACTGTCGGGTAACTGCAAGGCTTGCCAGAGGGTAAAACAGCCAAGCAGCGGCGAAGAGCGCTACTTCCAGAAGGTGGAAATAACGAAAGCGGCAGCCAAAGCACCCATGCCAATGCCGATATTCCAGTTACCCAAAACATCTGAGAACCACGGAATCACCACCCCGGCGGATGCGGTGATGTAATAAACCACCAGCCACAGGACGCCCAGCAAACCTACGGTGATAAAGGTCGGCGGCACCCAGGCGCGGGAACCAGGAGTAACGGTATGGCGAGCCTTATCGGCACGCGCCTTGGCACGGTCATGCTTGCGAGTTTGCCTCTTTTTCTCAACAGCAGCCTTGCGGGTCTTGGAATCTGGCACTTATCTCTCCTGGTTGGGCGTCAAAGCAGTACGGCTAAGGATACCCCTGACTGCCGTTTCGTAAAATCTCGCGGCGTTTAGCCGGGTTCTTGAGTTGGTTCTGAAGCCGATGAATTCGGGCTCGGGGAACCGGAAGGGGAATTAGGCGGATCGATGACGACGGGCATCTCTTTGGCAATGACGCATTTGACCGCCGTGGTGCGCTCCACTATGTCACCGACATTTGGAGTCACCGAAATCACATGTCCGGTCGTCGCGTTGGAAGCCTGCGTGGTGCACTTGAGTTCTTTGGTGAAGCCCGCGTTTTTGAGCATATTCGCAGCGCTCTCTTTGGTGATATTCATGATGTTGGGCACTTCTGACATACCGCTGGCGTAATAAACAATGATCGGGGTGTCCAGCGTAACCAGGGAACCCGGCTCGGGGGCTATCGAGGTGACCTCGTCCTTTTGGGCCGTCAAAGGCTCCTTAGGGTCTACCTGCGCTTCCACATTGGTAAAACCGAAGCCTCCCGCTAAATCTCGGACCACGTCGTCTTTATTCCGGCCATTTAGGCCAGAGGGAATCTCGGCCTTTGTGGGGCCGATGTTGACATCGAGGATAACTTCCCAACCCGGCTGCACCTTTGAACCCGTCACCGGGTTTTGGTTTATAACACGCCCCACCGAATTATCGTCAGGGCCTTCGACTGGATGGATCTTGGCTTTGAGATTCTTCTCTTCGAGTAACGCGGTGGCTTCTTCGGGTTTGCGATCGGTGACATTTGGCACGTCGACCCATACTTGTCCGCCATCGGGATTCCCAAAGAGCAAAAACAGGCCGACGGCAGCACTGACCAACGCTAAGACGATCATGAATATCCACAGGCCCAAGAACCGCCGCGGCGGGTCGCCCGCGTCATCGTCTTCCACCACAGCCCGCGACGGCCCGGTGGGATCTTCAATTGCCCGCGCAGCCGAGGGTAGGGCGGCAGTCGCAGCAGGCACCGCTGCCGCAGCGGCCACCGGCACCCCGGCAGCGACAAAAGTAGGCAGCGGCGCGGTGGGCACTGATCCGCCGACAAGATCTTGGCCATTGAGAATCCGGGTGATGTCGGCGCGCATTGCAGCTGCCGTCTGGTAGCGGGCATCGGGATCTTTGGCAAGAGCCCGCAGCACCACCGAGTCCATACTCGGCGTGATGACCGGGTCAAGCCGGCTCGGCGCCACCGGAGGCTCTTGCACATGCTGGTAAGCCACCGAAACCGGCGAATCGCCGACGAAAGGCGGGCGTCCAACCAAAAGCTCGTAAAGCAGGCAGCCGGTGGAATAGATGTCCGAACGGGCATCCACGGCCTCACCGCGCGCCTGTTCGGGAGAGAAGTAAGAGGCAGTTCCGATGACGGCTGCCGTCTGAGTCATGGTGGAGGAGGTGTCGGACACCGCCCGCGCAATCCCGAAATCCATCACCTTCACTTGACCAGACGGCGTGAGCATCACATTCGCAGGTTTGATATCGCGGTGGACAATGCCCGCCTTGTGCGAGTAATCCAGCGCGTCCAGCACCCCGGCGGCAAATTCCAGCGCCTTGACCGGCTGAATCTTACGCCCGGTACGCAGCAACTCCCGCAGGGTATAGCCGTGAACCAGCTCCATCACAATATATGGAACGGAGACCCCGCTGGGTAGATCAGTCTCTTTGCCGGTGTCGTATACGGCGACGATATTGGGATGGTTTAGACCGGCGGCCGATTGGGCTTCGCGGCGGAAGCGTTCTTGGAAAGTCTGATCGCTGGCAAGGTCTATGCGCAGCTGCTTAACGGCGACATCGCGGTTTAGCCGGGTATCGCTAGCTTTTCTGACTTCGGCCATACCTCCGCGTCCAAGCAGATCGCCGAGGAGGTAACGTCCTCCCAACAGCCTGGGCTCATTCGTCATCGAGAAGTCCTTTCTGGCAGACCAAAGTGGGCATCAATCTGCTGGTGACCAGTGCAGCGACAATGTTCATCGTAGAGCCTCGATCACTGCTTTCGCGACCGGAGCCGCAACTCTTGCCCCCGCAATTTCGTCTGCGGGGATCTCCGCATCCTCCACAAAGACGCAGACAGCCACGTTCAACTCGGATGCGAAAGCCACAAACCAGGCGTACGGATTGCGCACCCTATCCGACTGCGCGGTGCCGGTTTTCCCGCCGATTTCCAAGCCTTCCACCTGTGCGCGACGTCCGGTGCCCTGCTGGACGACAGCGACCATCATCTCCCGCAAGCTGTTCGCCGTCTCAGCGGAAATCGCCTGCCCTTGCGGATCGGAGCCGGCCGGAGCGGGGATAGCCTGGAAGGTGACTTTCAGATCCGTGGTGCGGACGCGTTCAACCAAATACGGCTTCATCACCACGCCGCCGTTTTGGATAGCGGCGGCCACCATGGCCATCTGCAGCGGGGAAGCAGCCACCTCATACTCGCCGATGGCGCTCATAGCCGTCTGCACTTCGTCAATGTCTTTGGGGAACCTGCTGGGCGCCGAGCC
>JAITSW010000120.1 GCA_031287505.1 Propionibacteriaceae bacterium | reverse complement strand
GCGGTCGCGCAATTCGGCCACGGTTGTTATCCCGTAGCCACTCAATCGTTTTCTCAACCGCCACCCCACGCCCCACACTTTGCCAACCGGATAAGACTTCATGATGGTGGTCAATTGCTGTGGGCTGTAACTACTCAAATCACATACCCCAGCCAGTGGGGGCGACTTTTTTGCTCCGTCGCTGGCGAGTTTGGCCAGGGTTTTCGTATTTGCGATGCCGATTGACACCGGGATGCCGATATTGCGAAAAATGGTATTTCGAATCTGGTATCCCTGATCTGGAAGGTTACCGTGTTCGGGCATCCGCAGGAAAGCCTCGTCAATTGAATAAGGCTCTATCCATGCGGAAAACCGGGAAAGCAGCGTCATCATCCGCGCCGACATGTCGCCATACAACTCATAGTTACTTGATCGCGCAACCATATTCCAGCGATCCGCATTTTCGCGAAGCTTGAACCAGGGCGTCCCGTTGGGAATACCCAATGCCTTCACTTCAGGGCTGCGCGAGACGACGCAACCGTCATTGTTGGAAAGCACCACAACTGGGCGTCCTTCCAGCTTTGGATCGAAGGCCCGCTCGCAGGAAACGAAAAAGTTATTGGCATCAACTAGTGCGTACATCATGCGTCGGATTCAGATCGCAATTTCGGCTCGCAGCCCGAAATGACTGAGGCGGTGTTGACACATCACCGCACCCGGTGCAGGCAATACGTCACAACGCCCCATATTCGCATGTTCGATGGTTCTGGTGCCTGTAGATCAACGCATTCAGAATTTTCAGTATGGGGGGTAATCTTTCGACACCTCATAAACAAACGTTTCACAGTGAACTCGCCATCAATTATCGCTACCACGATGTCGCCATGACGTGCGTCGATACCGCGGTCAACGATGATTTCATCGCCGTCGAAAATTCCGGCATCAAGCATTGCCGATCCGGTGACTCTCAGAAAGAATGTTGATACTTCATCGCGGATGAGGTGGCGATTGAGATTGATGCGATCAGTGCCGTAGTCCTGGGCAGGAGAAGGGAACCCGGTAGTCGCTGTGCTCGACTGGCTGCTAATTTCATGTCTGCCGCTGACCGGCATGATCACCCCCGAAGGATCCATCAGCACCTCCCATAATCGAATATATGTTCTATATTGAGCCTAATCCCTCGGTCTGACAGAATTCAAACCTTGAGCCTTGGCGTTTCGAAGCCTCGTGTTTTTGAACCTGTTTGGATTCCAAGCTTCAGTCAATGACACGAGATCTTCAGACCGAGATCTCCCGGGAACCGTGGATGGTTGGCCAGGCCATGTGGCTCAGGCCACCCGGGATGAGCCTGCCCTTCTGGAAAGACTGGCGATGCAGAGGCGCTTCCATGATCAGTGGCTCAGAGTTTCGGACGCGTGACAGGGGTATGTATAACTTGTCACGGCCGTACGCGCACCGTGACCCGAGGTGGGGTAAATGCTTTAGTGCCCTTGGCAACACGCTAAACGAAACTGAAACACCTAGTCAGCGCGATTTTGAATTCAAAAGAGAGCGACAATGACCCAACTCGGGTTTGGGGAGCGCATACAGGTTTCACGATTTCGCCCGGTTCTCCTGGGAGCCACCTCACAGGCCTTGGACATCGTTCCACTAGTCGCCTTCAGCCATCATCTCCGTATCTCGCAAAATCATATACATTTCTAAACCAGTCGCAATAAACGCCGAATACGCCTTGCGAGAACCAGAAAAGAACCAAGAATCGGAATACAGCCAGGTTGCCAGAGACCAAGACAAATCGCTAGCCCAAACTGCGCATGGAAAATGTCTGCGCCTCTCAGCACTCATTGCATCAAACACTGAGACATTACCCACACGAAACAGATCTAGCTGAGCGGTTTGGATGAGGCGGAGAGTCTCAGATTCAACAGTTAAGGGGGTCGCAAGCAGCAACCCATCCTCACAGTAGACACGCGATATCCCAACCATCTGGGAAACACCACTCCCCGAAGCCTCCACGAAAGCTTTCATAAGCCGGCGAACCGTATTGGAATCGATACATCCATCGGGAGCTTCCAACTGATCATGCCTCTCAAGGATGCTGGATAATCTGGTATAGCCATCTACCGGAGAATCAGCGGCATCTTGCCAGGAAATGTGCCTATCTCCGAAAGGCAAGGGAACCAAGACCCTGGCAACAACATCAGTGACCGGCATCGTGTAACCAGAAACAGAATGATTGTCATCCGAAAAACCAGGAAGCCTTACCACACTCCCTGAACTGATACCAGGTTCACCCACGCCCCAAATCTACCTTTCATGAACACCGGATGGGTCAAAAGCTTCGGCATTGGGTGACCCGCCGCGCAGATTGGCGAGCATGGCGGCCTTGTTTGGGGAGCGCATAAGGGTTTCGCCGATTAGGACGGCGTTTACGCCCGCATCGCGGAGCTTGCGAACGTCTTCGGGGGTGCTGATGCCGCTTTCCGAGACGAAGAGAATTTCTGGGGGGACGCGTTCGCGCAGGCGGATGCTCAGCGAGGTGTCGACCTCGAAGGTGCGCAGATCTCGATTGTTGACGCCAATGATCTGCGCACCAGCGGTTAGAGCCAACTCCAGTTCCCGCTCGTCATGAACTTCGACCAAAGCCGCCATACCCAGGGCATGAGTCTGAGAAACAAATTCCTTCAGGTTCGAGCCCAGCAAAGCCGCTATCAGCAGGGCAGCGTTGGCACCGGCGACCCGGGCTTGATGCAGCTGGTAGACGTCAATGATGAAATCTTTGCGCAATACCGGCGTCGCCACCAGGTGGGCGATTTGATATAGATAATCCAGGCTTCCCTGGAAAAACTCGGGCTCGGTAAGCACCGAGATCGCCGCCGCGCCAGCCTGCTCGTACTCTTGGGCAATCTGCAGGTAGGGGAAATCTGGGGCAATCACACCCTTGGATGGCGACGCCTTTTTCACCTCGCAGATGAACGAGATGTCATCGCCCCGCAAAGCGGCCTCGAATCGCGCTCTGGGGCCAACCCCGTCAGCTGTCAGCGCTTCGCGGGCCAGCATGCCCAAATTCTTGGGATTGAGCTGCTGTTTCTCTCCAGCAATCCGAGCCTGGGTGCTTAAGGCTATTTTGTCCAAAATAGTAGACATGGCAGGCCTATTTACGAGTTCGACATTTCGACGAAGCGCGCCAACTGCAGCTCAGCCTTACCCGAATCGATAGCCTCGCCGGCGATTTTAATGCCATCTGCTAGCGAAATATCTGGGTTGCCGATGTGGATGGCAGCGGCTGAGTTGAGCAAAACCGCGTCTCGGGGAGCACCCGGCCGGCCTGCCAAGACGGACTTGGTGATTTGGGCATTTTCAGCTGGTGTGCCGCCGATCAGCTCGCTCTTCTCACAGCGCCGCAGGCCAAACTGCTCAGGCGTGATGACAAAGGAGCGGATGAATCCGTTGCGCACCTCGCAGACACTTGTCGGAGCGCTGGCGGAGATCTCATCCAGACCATCCTGCCCGTAGACCACATAGGCATTTTTGACACCCAAATTGGCCAGCACTTTGGCCATTGGCTCGACAAGGCCCTGATCATAAACGCCCAACAGCTCCATGTTGGCACCAGCGGGATTGACCAGCGGGCCAAGAATGTTGAACAACGTGCGGATGCCAAGCTCTTTACGCACGGGGGCCACATACTTCATGGCGATGTGATAGTTCTGCGCGAAGAGGAAACACAGGCCGATCTCTTGGAGCATCTCGACGCTCTTTTCCGGCGGGACGGTGATATTCACCCCGAGGGCTTCGAGGACGTCGGCTGCGCCAGATTTGCTGGTGGCGGCACGGTTGCCATGCTTGGCCACCGGGATGCCGGCCGCCGAAATCACCAGCGCCGAAGTGGTGGAGATATTGAATGAGAACGAACGGTCACCGCCGGTGCCGACGATTTCCAGCACATCCATATCGTGCAGCAGGCGGATGCAATGCTTGCGCATACCCGCAGCCGATCCAGTGACTTCCTCAATAGTCTCGCCCTTGACACCCATCGCAGTCAGGTAGGCCGCCATCTGGATCTGGCTCGCCTCTCCCCTCATGATCTCATCCATCACTTCTTCAGCAACTTCGTAGCTCAAATCCTGCTTTGACGCCGCCATAACTATTGCTTCTTTAATCATTTCTACCTTCTTTCTCCACGAGAACGCCCGAGGGCGGATTAGCATCCGCAGACAATAGGAAATTCCGCATCATGGCGCTGCCTAGCTCAGTCAGTATAGATTCTGGATGAAACTGAACCCCGTAAACCGGGTAATCGCGGTGTTGCACAGCCATGACTTCGCCGTCGTCGGCACGAGCCGTCATAACTAACTCCGCTGGCATAGTTGGCGCCACTGCCGCCAACGAGTGATAACGCGCAACTCTCAGCCGTTTGGGCAATCCGCGAAACAACACCGAGTTGGTATCCACATCTACATCTGAGGCCTTACCATGCATCAACTCTTTGGCGTGCGCGACAGTAGCCCCAAAAGCCTCGCAGATCGATTGATGTCCCAGGCAAACCCCAAATAGCGGCACCACGCCAGCAGCAGCCTTGATTAACCCGATGCAAATTCCGGCGTCCACCGGATATCCCGGTCCTGGCGAAAGGATGATATGCGAGGGTTCAAGCGCCAAGACTTCAGCCACACTCACGGCGTCGTTTCGGACGACTTGAATTTCCTCGTCTTTACCGATTGCCAAAAGCTCAGTCCCAACCTGCTGATACACGTTGTAGGCAAAGCTATCGTAGTTGTCCACCAAAAGAATCATGCGGCTTCCCCCTGGCGCTGGCCGAGAGCTTGCACTACCGCGCCAAGCTTGCGCTGACACTCTTCATACTCGCTCGCCGGCACGCTGTCGGCGACGATTCCAGCGCCCGAGCGAATAAAGACCCGCCCGTTCTTCTTATAGGCGATTCGGATGGCAATGCAGGTGTCCATTTCGCCGTCTAGGCCAATGTAACCCACCGCGCCCCCGTAAATGCCGCGCCGTTTGCCCTCCAACTCGGCGATAATCTGGCAGGCGCGGATTTTCGGCGCTCCAGAAAGCGTCCCAGCCGGGAGCAGGGCAGCGACAGCGTCCACGGCGTCTTTGTCATCGCGGATATCCCCGACGACCGTCGAACCGATATGCATCACATGCGAGAAACGCTTGACAGCCAGGTATTCCCGGACGTGGACGCTTCCGAATTTCGAAATGCGACCGATATCGTTTCGCCCTAAATCGACGAGCATATTGTGCTCGGCGCGTTCTTTCGGATCAGCCAGTAACTCGGCCTCAAGCGCTTGGTCTTGCGCAGGAGTCTCCCCCCTGCCTCGGGTGCCTGCCAGAGGGAAGGTGGTGAGTTGGCCATCCCGCAAACGCACCAGCGTCTCGGGTGCGGCTCCCGCGATCTCTAGATCGTCGGAACTGAAATAAAACATATATGGCGACGGGTTCGACTTGCTCATCTTCTGGTAAGTCTCAAAAAGGCTGCCCTCACCGTCGCATTCAAGACGATTAGAAAGCACCACCTGGAAGATATCGCCGTCCACAATGTAGCGTTTGGCGGCGTCAACCATGGCGCAGTAGGCGTCTTTGTCAACCAACGCCCGCCAATCGGAAGTAAGCGTGAGCGGGGGCAAGTCGGCTTGCCGGCCATGCTCGATTACGTAACGCAGGTGTTCAATCTCACTGACGGCCCGGTTGTAATTCTCATCCAAGGCCTCCACCTTAATATTGACCACCAACGTTATGGTGCCCTTCAAACGGTCAAAAGCAATCAGCTTGTCAAAGAGCATTAAGTCGACATCGCGGAAACTCTCAACATCTTCGCCGCCCAAATCGATGCTTGGCTCGGCATATTTGATGTAGTCATAGGAGAAATAGCCCACCAAACCACCGGTGAGCGGAGGCAGCCCAGCCACCTTCGGGCAGCGGTTGTCGTTGATGATCTTGCGAATGTACTTGCCCGGGTCGCGGGTTTCGATCTCAATCTCGGCACCACCGTTAATGCGGAGCACGCCGTCCTTGCAAGTTATCTCTAGCTGTGGATCAAACCCGATGAACGTGTAACGTCCGGTGTCGGCCTCATCCTCAAGGCTCTCCAAGATGAAGCACTGCTTAGAGAGGCGCTTGAGTCGCAGGAAACACTCAGAAGGAGTGATATTGCCGGCGGAAAACACTCCGGCAACGGGAACCCTTGCATAGCCAGACGCCAATTTCTGGGCTTGGGGCTTATCAGGGGTAATAATCATCAAATCCTGCATTTATCGTTTCTCGTACGTAATATTACTTGGCCCTTGTGATAACCAGGCCATGCCCGCATTTAGCCGGATATCCCAAACTAATCAGCTGCCACGTCTACCACCCCGCGGCGGATCAACTCGATGACCTTGCGGCTAGAAGCATGCAGCGGGCCAGTCTGAACGGCTCCGGCTATCTGTCCGGCCTGGTCGACCACTTGCCGAGCCCAACGCACAAAGTCGCCAGCCGAGATCTCGTTATAAGCCAAAACGTCAAAGAGCTCAGCACCGTTCACCCAGTCGTAGATGGCCTCGGCAAAGCCAATGTCTGGGGCGTCTGCTCCGGGAAGGCGGAAATCTCGCTCTAACCGATTCACCTCGCGCCAGATGTCCCGCAACTTCGATCCAGCTACCTCTGAGGTTCGATCTGGCATTCGATGAGCCGTCTTCTCCTTGCGGCTCTCAAAGACCAAGGTGGAAATCACCGCGGCAAGGGCTGCCGGACTCAACCCGTCAAAGACCCCGGCCTTTATAGCCTCGACTGTGACCAGATCTAGCTCTGAGTAGATTCGAGTCAGTATTCGCCCCGAATCGGTTACCTGCAGCGGATCGCCCTCCAGGTAACCCAA
Organism: Propionibacteriaceae bacterium; assembly: GCA_031287505.1. Taxonomy (GTDB): domain Bacteria; phylum Actinomycetota; class Actinomycetes; order Propionibacteriales; family Propionibacteriaceae; genus Propionicimonas. Next base: position 384 of record JAITSW010000120.1, on the reverse strand, counting down.
GGCTTCTAAGACGCCGCAGACGCGGTCGAATCTCTCCGCGATGCTATTGGTGCGCCGCTGGGCCCGGGCGACCTTTCGCGAGTCTTGGCCTTGGCTTTTTGCGTCCTCTCGATCACGTCGGCGGCCGCCGTTGACATTGCGCAAACGCCGTTCTAGGGCGGCATCAGCCTGAAATTGCGCAAACGAGGAAAGCAGCAACTCATGAGCTCGAATTTGCCCAACCGTAGCCACCATATTCACCGCCATGTTGTACGTGGGGGCAAAAGAAGAATTGAGCGGATAGGTGCGCCGAGCTGCCAAGCCGGAGAGGGCCCTGGGATCCATTCCGGGCGACCAAGCAACCACCGCATGGCCTTCGACGTCGATACCGCGCCTTCCAGCGCG
>JAITSW010000050.1 GCA_031287505.1 Propionibacteriaceae bacterium | reverse complement strand
AAAACTTAGTCATCTGACCAAATCTTAATCGGCTGGCCAAATGTGATTCTGCAGAGATGGACTTGTGGTCTGGTGAAGCTGAGTCTGGCGTAGACTGCGCCTGTGCTTTCTTGGTATCTCAGGTATCGAACGCTGCTGAATTACATTTTGCGTCGCTTGGGCATCACCATTTTGCTGGCCTTTGGCCTCACTCTCATCACTTTTTTGCTCACTAACTTGGTGCCCGGCGATCCGGTTGTGGCCGCACTGGGCGAGATAGGGGCCTCAAATGAGAAGCTGGTCGCGGCGTTTCGGGCAAAATACGGACTAGACAAGCCGCTATATGAGCAATACATCATCTATATGGCGAACCTGCTGCATGGCGATTTGGGCACCTCCATCATCACCCGCCGCCCGGTGGCGCAGGATTTGGCTTCGAATTTCCCGGCGACGATCGAGCTGGCGCTCTACACCATTATTACCGCGGTGATTGTGGGTATCTGCTTTGGTGTGGTCGCCGCCTATCGCAAGGGCAAGGCGTCCGATCAAATCCTTCGCGTGATCTCCTTGGTGGGTATCTCGGTTCCGAGTTTCTGGATTGCAATCCTGAGCTTTTACGCCTTCTATTTCAAACTTAGATGGGTGCCGGGTAGCGGTCGTATGTCTCCGGGCGCTATCCCGCCGCAGAGCATTACCGGCCTGTACTCGATAGATGCGCTTCTCACCGGCAACTGGCAGGCCTTTGTGGACGCGACTGGACATCTGATCTTGCCGGTTTTCGTCCTCACGCTCTACGCGGTGGGCATGTTGACGCGGTTTACCCGCACGTCCGTCTTGGAAGTGCTCAATCAAGACTATGTGCAGGCGGCGGTGGCAAAAGGGCTGTCCTGGCATACCGTCCTTTTCGGCTACGTATTGCGTGGCGCGCTCGTCCCGATTCTCACCATCGTGGGGGTGGTTTTTGGCGGCTTGCTCTCTGGCACGGTATTGGTCGAGTCGATCTTCTCGCGGCCGGGCTTGGGCTCGTACGCCTTCCAATCGGCGATCAACCTCGACCTAGTCGGAGTTATGGGCACTGGTCTGGTTATCGGGCTGATCTATGTGCTCACCAATTTTGCGGTCGACATCATGTATGGGTTGATTGACCCCCGAATCCGAGTGGGGTCGTGATGGGCGGAAAACGTAGGCGTTCGCTCTGGAAACGCATCCCGGCTCAGATTCGCACACCTTTGGGCGTGATAGCGGTGACGGTTGCCCTCACTTGGCTGGTCGTTGCCATTTTCGCCCCCTATCTGAGCCCCTATGATCCGGTTTCGCAGGAGTTCGCACCTTACCTAGAGCCCAACAGCGTCAATTTCTTTGGGACGGACGACATCGGGCGCGACTATTTCTCGCGCGTCGTCAGCGGTTCGAGAATCTCGATTTCCCTATCTTTGCTGTTGGTCTTCATGTCGATGATCGTAGGTTCGCTTATCGGCCTGGTCGCCGGTTTCTTTGGCGGCTGGATCGATGAAGTCATCATGCGTCTTACCGATCTCTTCATGTCTTTTCCCACCGTGATCTTGGCCATGATCGTCGCAGCGGCATTGGGGGCGTCGCTGTTCAATTCGGTGCTGGCGGCGCTTGTGGTGTCTTGGCCTGTCTATGCGCGTCTGACCCGCTCAATGGTATTGAGCCTGCGCCAAAGCAATTTTGTCTCGGCGGCCCGGCTCATGGGGCACTCTTCCGGGCGAATAATGCTGCGGGACATCGTCCCCAACACTATTTCCTCGACGCTCATCATGGCCTCGCTAGACATCGGCACCGCAACTTTGCTGCTCTCGGGGCTTTCCTTCTTGGGGTTGGGCGCAAAGCCGCCCACTCCCGAGTGGGGCTCGATGATTAGCTATGCCCTGCACAGTTTCGACAAGTGGTGGCTGGGGCTTTTCCCGGGCCTAGCCATTTTCAGCGTTGTGGTGGCGTTCAACATCATCGGCGATCTGCTGCGCGACCAACTCGATCCGGAGGTGCAGCGGCTGTGAGCGTATTGGCAATCTCCGATTTGAGTTTGGCCATTCGGGCAGACGGAGAAGAATTCCCAATCTTGAACGGGGTAAACCTAGAGATTGAGCCGGGGGAGATCCACGGATTGGCCGGCGAAAGCGGCAGCGGGAAGACGATTACCGGACTCACCGTTATGGGGCTGGAGCCGCGGAATTCGACGGTCACCGGCGTTGTGGAAGTGAACGGGATATCTGTCCTCGATAAATCAAAGACAGCCCTGAATTCGATACGCGGGTCGGTCGTGGGAATGATCTTCCAAGATCCGTCTACGTCCTTGCATCCCATGCTTAATATCGAACGCCAGCTCACCGACCATACCCGCAAGCATTTGAAGCTGGGCAAGAAAGAGGCCATCGCCAAGGCCGTCGAAGCCCTGGGGCGGGTGGGGATTGAAGATCCCAAGAATGCCCTGGGGCGCTACCCCCACGAATTCTCCGGCGGGCAGCGGCAGCGCATTGCCATTGCCTCGGCATTGGCCTGTGAGCCAAAGCTGTTAATTGCCGATGAGGTGACCACGGCGTTGGATGTGACGGTGCAAGCCGGAATTCTGCGCCTGATTCGCTCTCTGGCCGACGAGATTGGGCTGGCGGTACTCTTTGTGAGCCACGATTTAGGAGTTGTCAGCGCGCTGACCGATCAGGTTTCGGTGATGCAAAATGGCGCCATCGTGGAGAGCGGTTCGCGATTCGACGTCTTCCAAAATCCCCAACACGGGTACACCAAGGCTTTGCTGGCATCCCTGCCTGGAGCCAAAGGCGGCTTAGAGAGGCGCGAAGATCTCTACTGCCTAGATCTGATGAGGGACCTGTGATGAGTGACGCTGTGGCAGATATCCGCGATGTGAGGGCGGGCAAACACCATTCCGGACAAGACCGGGAATCTCGCCTTGGGAATGGTGCCGGCAGCCTGTTGCTCAGTGTTCGCGATCTCAAGGTCGTCTACCCCGGACGTCCGCCGGTTGTGGCAGTGGACCAGGTGAGCTTTGAGCTATTTGAAGGCGAAGTCTTAGGGTTGGTGGGCGAGAGCGGCTCCGGCAAATCGACTGTTGCCAAGGCCGTCGCCGGGCTGCTGGCCCCAACATCTGGCGAAATCATTTTCGACGGCAATTCGATGAAGCCGCTGGGCATGGCCAAGCGGCCGGTAGAACGCACCGGCATCCAGATGGTTTTCCAAGACCCGACGACGTCGCTGAATCCGCGTCGGCGCGTCGGATCGCAGATTTCCGACGGACTAGAGGTGGCTGCCGCCCGCAAGCCGGAAGGCGGCAATCGGCTCAGCGTTGAAAAGTGGCTTGAACGAGTTGGGCTCAGCGCCAGCGACGGTAACCGTTTCCCGCGCAGTTTTTCCGGTGGGCAGCGGCAGCGAATAGCCACCGCACGGGCTCTGGCTACCGAACCGTCCCTGTTAATCGCAGACGAGCCAATTTCTTCGCTGGACGCCTCCACCCAGGCCCGGGTGGCTGGAATCATGTGCAAACTGGCCGCCGAGCAAAACACGGCCCTGCTTTTCATCTCCCACGATCTGTCGATCGTGCGGCTTATCGCCGACCGAATCCTGGTGATGTACCACGGCGAGATTGTCGAGAGCGGCCCTACCCAACAGGTATGGAATGATCCGCAAGATGGCTATACGAAGCGCCTGCTCTCGTCTATTCCCACGCCCGACGGCTTAGGCATACTTCCCAGCGCCTAGTTTCCTCAAATTGTTATCGATTTGAGACTCCACCCATTGGTTATTGGCGTTTTCGGCTCTCGGAAGCGGGATAATTTGGGACGAACCGTTGTCGACAACAGGAAAAATATGAATAGCAAACTCATTGCAAGTACAGCTTTAGCAGCTGCCGCTCTGCTCGCATTAAGCGGATGCGCGGGATCAACTCCCTCACCTTCTGGCGGTGTTGCGCCATCTGATTCGCAAGCGCCCGCATCGCAGTCAATCGTCATTGATGCTTCTTTTGACGCTTTCGAAACTATGGATCCGGCGCGCGCGCGATCCTCCATGGGCGTGCTCACCGCCCACGCCCTCTACGAGACTCTTGTCACCTATGAAGGCGGCGACATGGCGACGGCAGTGCCAGGGCTGGCGTCGCTTGAGATCGCGGATGAATTCAAGACTTTCACCTTTACCCTGGTGCCTGATCGCAAATTCGCATCCGGCAACGCGGTGACCACGGATGACGTCGTCTTTTCGCTGCAGCGCGTGCAGAATCTCGGAACCAACAACTCGGTCCCGCTCGAAGGCTTGAAGATCGAGAAAGTGGACGAGAGTGTTGTGAAGATCACCAGTGAGACGCCAAACGCCGCGCTGCCGGCAATCTTGGCAGCTCCGGGTTACTCGGTTATCGAGAAGGCTGCCGCGGTAGCTGCCGGGGGCACCACTGATGAGAATGATGCTGCTGAGGCCTCTTTGAACGCCACCTCGATTGGATCTGGCCCATACATCATCGAAAAGGGCGACTTCACCGCGGAGATCGTCTTGGCCCTCAACCCGAATTACAACGGCCCGCAAAAGCCCGGCTATAGCCGCGTTATCTTGCGCAAGGCTGATGCGTCCACGCAGAAGATGAGCCTTGAAGCTGGGGAATCCCAGGTAGCCCTCGACCTTTCTCCCGCAGAGGGGGCCTCGCTCGACCCGTCCATGGTCTACTCCACCGCATCCGTGGCAAATGTGTACGCAATCTCCAACTTCTCCAAGCTGGGCGTTGACACGCTCACCGGTTTGAAGGCTGCTATCGACTACAGCGCTTTGACAGGGCTGGCCGGCGCCGGTGCCAAAGAGTCCACAGGTCTCATCCCGCGGCAGTTTGCCGGGGCGGCACCAGAGGCTGATGCCCCGAAGTTCGACATTGAAAAGGCCAAGAAGTACGCTGCCGGATACACCGACACCATCAAGCTTTCCTACCTTTCCGATGCCAGCATCTACGGCTTGCAGTTCACCTCGCTCGCCGAAAAGCTCCAGGCACAGTGGCAGGCCGCCGGTTTCAAGGTGGAGCTTGCCCCGACCCCGGGTTCGGTCTTCTGGGACGATTACGTAAACGGCAAGCTAGACGTTGGCTTGGCGTATTGGATGCCCGACTACCTCGATCCGGCAGGCTATCTGGTCTTCTCGCCGACGGTAGATTTCGGCAGGGTCTATGCCAACTGGGATAAGGGTTCCCCAGAGCTAGTTGCCGCTGTTGAGGCTGCCAGCACTGCTGCGGACGAAACTGCCCGTATTAAGGCTTTCGAAGATTTCGGCCGGCTGAGCAATGCCGAGTCGCCGTTCATCCCAATTTTCCAGCCTGCGCTGAATATCGGCCATGCGGCGAACGTCTCGGGTTTGGTTTACAACGCTGGTTGGACGATTGACGTTGCCCTGCTGCAGCCTGTTGCCTGAATATCCGAAAATGGGGGCTCCGCTTTCGCGGGGCTCCCATTTTTCGTCAGATTTGGTGCTTGCGCCCTCACTTTAAGTGTGTAAACTGACCCTACGGCGTTTACCGCCGACAACTGAATATCTGCTTTTTGGTCGCTAAAGCGGTAACGAGGAATCCGGTGCAAACCCGGGGCTATCTGGTGGTGGGAACCGCCTAAAAAGATAACTGTGACGCGGACGATGCACAACAGCCACTGCTCGAAAGAGTGGGAAGGCGTGCGGAGGTCGATGTGTAGCCAGGAGACTTACCAGAGCAGTGCCGATTCTTTGATCGGGTACTGGCGGCCTTGAAGGGTCGCCATTTTTGTTTGGCGGCCAAACGGCCGCCCGTTCTCTTTTCTTGGATGTCGGGCTCAAGAAGCAGCAAATAGAACCGGCTATTCGCCAGGTGCTGTTGCTGGAAGCAGGTTGCCTTGGCACCTGCCCTCTTCGATGCACCGGCAAATGAGAAAAGGAGACGATTTTGTCTACTCAAACAGGGGTCAATGTGCCCCAGACCCCAACGCTGTTGAAGCGGGTAAAAGCCCTTGCGGCTGTACTCGCACTCGCGCTTACCGGAGGAATGCTAGCCGCTGTGCCTGTTGCCCAGGCCGCTGATTCAACTATCACCGTGAGTTATCAGAACTCTGATGCGGGGTTTGAACTCACCCGGCAGCAGTTAAGCGTTCATCCGGGACTTGCCGCCGAATACGGGTACAGCTATCACAACTCCGTCCCGTCGACGGCGTTGACAGCTCTGGACGCACTTGTCGCTGCCCATATCAAAGTCTTTGGCTCTGATGTGCAAGATATAAACGACGCCTTGGCATTGAGCGGCAGCGGTTTCATCACCACGTCGTTTTATGGCGATGGGAGCGGGGTAATGACTTTTGTCAACGGCCAGCAGCCGAGCAACGGTATTGCAGCTCCCGATGCCTTCAATGGCGGAGAATCGTACTTTGGCTATGGCGTTACCCAGGCGGTGATTAAACCCGGAGACTTGGTCGAGTTCTTCACCACCCAAGATCCGAGCGGCTGGGGTATGGACTACGTGGCGTGGTTCTCCAAAGATGGCGGCAAAGTTGAAGGGCTCACCGTCGCCCCGGGAGAACAGGTTAATCTCTCCGTGCGCGGTTTTATGGGTTGGTACGGCCTCTCTGTGCCCTCTTGGCAAAAGACTAAGACGGAAAACATCGAAAGCGCAGCTGTGGTTCCGGTTTCAATTACGGATGCGGGCGGTTGGAACACCGGCATTTTCGATAAGGCAAATCCACTCGCCATTTCAGATAGCGACGGCAGGGTTTCATTTAAATTTGACAACGAGGGCACCTATTACGTGTCGGCTTATCAGTCAGACGTAGACGAGCTCCCGATATTTTCCCCTTGGCTGAAAGTAACTGTTGCCGCAAGCGCCGTTGCCAAACCAACTCCAGTTGCCAAGTCCAACAGGATAACCTTCAACGCCAACGGCGGCACCGTCTCCACTAAGGGCAAAACCGTCAAGACC
>JAITSW010000029.1 GCA_031287505.1 Propionibacteriaceae bacterium | reverse complement strand
CCTGCCAGAGACATCGTCGATTGGGGTGCTACACATCCTTGGCCAGAGCAGGCTCAAATCGAGCAAGACCTACTGCTTGCACGAGCTATTTGCGCCATTGCCGCTCATCCATACTTGAGCGGTGAACTTGTATTTCGCGGCGGAACCGCCTTCCACAAACTCCTCTTAGCTTCCCCATTGCGTTACAGCGAAGACCTCGACTATGTGCGTTCCTGCCACCAACATAGGGCCGCTGTTAACTGCGCTGCGGCAGATCGGCGACGAGATCGGATTCAAGACAAACTCTCAGATTGGCGCACATCCGAAGGCTCCCAAGCCCGGCCGTCCCGAATGTCGGTGAGCTTGGTGGGTGTCATGTCATTGATCCGGCTGAAGGCCAGCGCCCAGCCACGTTCGTTTAACAGACCCTCGTGCACGAGGAAACCCTGCGGGGCTCCGACCTGGCGCGCAAAGCAGATGGTCTCTTTCATGGCCGCCCACGGGCCATAAGCCGGGATGGCTGCCACATCGACACCGGAGGGAATAGTCGCCAGCGAATCACCGGGGTGGAAGAACGTCGGCTCACCTTCGGCCTCTAGCAGGAAGCCGACATTTCCGATGCGGGGAATATCTTTGTGGATGATCGCATGCTGGCCGCCCACGGCACTTATTCGCACACCTGAGATACGCAACGACGTGTCGGCGTCAAAGGCCTTGGCGACGGGCAGATCGTGAGCCTTGAGAACCTGCGGCTCGACCCAGACCTTGGCCTGCGGATTGCGTTCCAACAGCGCCGGGAAGAACTGCGGATCAAGGTGGTCGAGATGCTGGTGGGTGACGATGACGACGTCCAGATCGACAAGGCTGTGCCAAGCGTTAGAAAAATTTCCCGGGTCTACCAAGATTCGCCGGTCGGCAATCTCAACCAAGACGGCTGAGTGGCCCAGATGGGATATCTTCACGGGGTCTCCTCTCAGTTTTGTAAGTCAACAGGTGCCGCTACCCTTTCACTTTGGCAATGGCGAAGTCGAGGGCGTAGCGATAACCGGAGATGCCAAAGCCGACGATGACGCCCACAGCCAGATCCGAGAGATAGGACTTCTTGCGAAATTCCTCCCGTGCGTGAACATTGGAGATGTGGCATTCGACAAATGGCACACTGGCAGCCGCGAAGGCGTCTCGAATGGCAATTGATGTATGCGTGAAAGCTCCGGGGTTGATGACGATAAAGCCGGTGCCGTCGTCTTTGGCCGCCAAAATGCGGTCGATGATCGCACCCTCGTGATTGCTTTGGAAGGTCTCGACGGCCACTCCGGCCGCCTCGCCTTGGGCTTTTAGGCCGGCGTCTATCTGCGCCAAAGTCGTGGTGCCATAGATTTCAGGCTCCCGAGTGCCCAGGGTGCTTAGATTTGGGCCATTGATTACCAAAATGCTCATGGGCTCTACTTTGTCGTATTTATGGCTTAAAACACAACAACTCGTTAATCGTGTCAACAACTCGCGACGAGGTTTGGTGGTCGACTGTCAGCCGCAAATCGGCTGCAGCTTCATAGACCTTCTGCCGGGCGGTGAACCGCGCATACAGGTCGGCGCCTTGCAGGAGAGGACGGTTCGCGTCACCGCTAATACGCCGCAAAGCCTCGGCATAGCCGATCTCGATCCAGATGACCGTGTGCGAGGCTAGCGCCGTCCGCACCTCATCACTCGCCAGCGAACCACCGCCTAGAGCTAGAACGCCCTGTGCGCCGCCCAGCGCACCCACCACGGCCTCAGCTTCGATCTCCCGGAACCCTGACTCGCCCACAGTGTCAAAGAGCTCTGGGATGGATTTCCCAGTTTTCGCCTCAACGAGTTCGTCAGAGTCGATGAAAGGAAGCCGGAGGCGTTTGGCCAGTTTCTGACCGACGGTGGTCTTGCCAGCGCCCATGAATCCAATAAGGACGATCATGCCTCGAAGCTATCGGGGTGCAATGCCGCCCAACCCGCTTTGCGCATAATTTCTTTAGGAGCTTCCACATTGGTGAACTGCTCGAATTGGCGCACGGCCTGATTGACCAACAGGTCGAAGCCGCCCACAACCTGCGCCCCGCTAGCCGACGCGCCTTGCGCGAACGGCGTTGGCCAGCCGGCATAGACGCTGTCCATGACGACCACCCGAGCGTCTGTGAAAATGGGAAACTCCAAACCGACACCGGCAGGAAGCGTGGATACGACTATCGGCTCGTCGCCTAACGGCCAATCATTCAAATAGCCGGCGGTGACCTGGACTTTTAGCTTGCCAGTCGCCCAATCGGCAAGGGCGTAGGCTTTTTCCAAATCTCTGACGTAGACGTTCACCTCTAAGACTCCAAGCTCCTCAAGAGCCAAGACGGCTGAACGGGCTGTGGCTCCGGCACCTAGGACAGCGGCCGACTTGTGTTTTGCCTTGACAACACCGCCCAAAGCGTCTAGGAAACCGCCGATATCGGTATTGTCGGCCTGCCAGCTGCCGTCTTCGAGCCGCACCAGGGTATTTGCCACCCCGGAGAGCTCAGCCAAGCGGGTGAGCCGATCCGCCACCTGCAAGGCCTCAAATTTTAACGGTCTAGTCAAACTCAAACCACGCCAAGACTCATCCAAGCGGGAGACAAGGCTGCCAAGCTCGGCAGTCCCGATCTCCAGCCGTCCGTACTCCCAATCCGACAAGCCGACCGCCAAATAGCCGGCATTGTGAATGACTGGGGAAAGAGAATGCGCGACAGGAGAACCCAATACGGCAGCGCGATAAGTCGGCAAAGTTCCTCCAAAGCCTAAAAACTAATTCTATTGTCTCACGAGAAAGTGGCCTTTCAACCCCCTTTTGGAGAGTCGGGACGGTCAGCTTTGCAAAACCTCGGCGACGCCGGGTTGGAAGCGTGGTCGTCGGGGTCGACTACTTCGTCGGGACGGTCAGCTTTGCAAAACCTCGGCAACGACCTTGCCCGCTTGAAGACCCTCTTGCGCGGTAACACCCAAATGCGTGACGGCCCTAACGGTTCGCCGCCCGACCTGCGAGAGCAAAACACCCCGCTCTTTTGCCGCACCAGTGACACTAGACGCGAGTTTTCCGCCAGTGTTTACCACCACGATATTGGTCTGCACCTTGGACGCGTCGAGAGCCTCGGGGACAACCGCTGCCACCTGCGCCGCGAAGGCGGCGGCAGCGTCGTGGTCGTCGGCCAAACGAACTAACTGGTGGGTGAGCGCATAGTCTGCGGCGGCAGCCAGCACGCCGGCCTGCCGCCAACCGCCACCCAAGCGCTTGCGCTGCGCACGGGCCTTGGCAATGTTCTCAGCCGACGAAAGCAACATCGACCCGATCGGGGCGCCGAGGCCTTTGGAGAAACACACCGAGATGGTGTCGAAGAGCTTTCCATAATCGGCCAAAGGGACACCGGTGGCAACGTGCGCATTCCAGATGCGGGCTCCGTCCAGATGCAATTTGACGCCCACGCCGCGGCAAAGGTCGCTAATGCGCACCAGATTCTCGTACGGCTGAATCGTCCCGCCTCCAAAATTGTGCGTGTTTTCGATCTCCACCGCCTTGGTGGAAACCAAGTGGGATCCGGCATCAGGGGCGATGAGGCGCTCGACAGCGTCGGCGTCCACCACGCCGTCGCTTGATTCCCAGGTCCGCATGGTCACCCCGTGCAACGCCGCGTGAGCGCCCAGTTCGGCGCGCGCGATGTGGGCCTGCATGTCGCAGATAATCTCTTCACCCGGGTTTACCAGGCAATAAATGCCAAGCAGATTGGACAGCGAGCCGGTGGTAGTCATCAACCCGGCCTCTTTGCCAAAGAGGGCGGCAACCCGATATTGCAGCGCGTTCACGCTCGGATCTTCGGCGTAGACGTCATCGCCTACCGGCGCCTGTGCCATCGCAGCGCGCATCCCGGCTGTGGGAACCGTCAAAGTATCAGAACGCAGATCTATCATTTCGTCTTTCTAGAAGTCTTCGGCATTGAAAATTTGGAATTGGTTAACTCGCTTCGAACGACCCTCAGAGAGCCGTTCGGCGACGGTAAAGGCAAGTTCTAGCGACTGGTTGCGGTTCATCCGCGGATCGCAGGCGCTTTCGTAACGGCTGCCCAGATCAGCCTCATTGAGCTCGTCTACGCCGCCAACGCATTCGGTGACATCAGAGCCGGTGAGTTCAATGTGGACACCACCAGGCCAGGTGCCCAGTTCGTCATGCACGTCAAAGAAACCATTGACTTCGTCTACAACTTGCGAGAACGCCCGCGTCTTATAGCCGTTGGCAGTGGCAAAGGTGTTGCCATGCATTGGGTCGCAAACCCAGGCCACCTTCCGTCCGCTGTCCTCAACAGCTTGAACGATGGGCGGAAGCAGGTCCCGAACCTTGTCGGCTCCCATACGCGAAATCACCGTCACCCGTCCGGCTTCGCAACTTGGGTCGAGTTTGTCGAGCAGCGCCAGCGCGTCGGACACCGAAATACCGGGCCCAATTTTCACCCCGACCGGGTTGCGCAACTTGCTCATAAACTCTACGTGCGCCCCGCCAACCTGCCGGGTGCGGTCGCCTATCCACACCATATGAGCCGAAGTGTTATACGGGGTTCCGGTGCGCGAATCGATGCGGGTGAGCGAATGCTCATACTCCAAAAGCAGCGCCTCATGGCTGGCGTAAAAATCCACCGTGCGGAAATTCTCGTCCACCACCCCGCAGGCCACCATGAACGCCAAGGCCCGCTCTATCTCCGCCGAAAGCTTCTCGTAGCGTTCTTCCACGTTCGAATTGCGGACGAAATCAGCATTCCAAGTGTGCACTGCCCGCAAGTCGGCGAAGCCGCCTTTGGTGAAGGCCCGCAGCAGATTCAAGGTGGCGGCGGAACGGTTGTACGCCTCGACCAGCCGTTCGGGATCGGGGGTGCGGGCGGCCAGCGTGAATTCCAGCGAATTGACGGCGTCCCCGCGATAGGCGGGAAGCGTCACCCCGTCCCGGGTCTCGGTGTCTTTGCTGCGCGGTTTGGCATATTGTCCGGCAATGCGCCCGACTTTGACCACCGGCAACTGCGCGGCATAGGTGAGCACCACCGACATAGAGAGCAAGACCCGCAGCTTGGCGCGCAATTCGACCGCCGAAACCGCGGCAAAGGTTTCGGCGCAGTCTCCACCTTGCAGTAAAAAGGCCCGTCCGGCAGCCACGTTGGCAATTTGCGCGCGCAAGGCGTCACACTCGCCGGCGAAAACCAGCGGCGGGCGCGAGCGCAACTCTTTGGCAACCGCCACCAGCTTAGAAGGATCGGGATAGCTGGGCTGCTGCGCCGGGTTTAGCGCGTGAAGCTCTGCCAACGGGGGAATCTGGTTTTCCACAACGGCCAGAATACGCCGATACACCTAATCAGCTCTCCATATCCGAGGTTTGTATTTCCCCGTCGGGCTCTTTTGGGTTTTCCGGCGGGGCAACGGTGCCAAAACCAGGATAAGGCTTCTTCGCCGCCTCAACCTCCGCAGCGCTGACGGCCGAGTACTTGACCTGCGAGGCGTAAACGTCCACAAACTCTTGTTCGGAGAGTTCTTGCACCGCCCTCATCACCGAATCGGTAACCCAGCGCAACACCTGGTAATCATTCACGCGCCCGGCATATTGCGGAAAGTGGAGCGGCTTCCCCACCACAATGCGGGGATTGGCCACCCACGGGATGCCCACCCGAGACTTGAATTCCTTTGTGTGGAACGCCGCGACCGGGACGATTGGGACATTTGCAGCCAGCGCGATGCGCGCCACCCCCGTCTTGCCGCGATACATGCGGCCATCTGGCGAGCGTGTGCCTTCTGGATAAATGCCGATCACCCCGCCATCGTTTAAACGCTTTTGGAGTGGGGCGAATGCTGCCGTCGAGGCCGCTCCACCAGAGCGGTCTAAGGCAATCTGCCCGGTGTGGTGTGCAAGCCAAGCCACGATCCTAGAGCCCAATCCCCGCTCTCCCAAGAACAGCTCCGGCTTGCCGGGGTAGGCCACCGGGCGGTTGATCATTCCGGCTAGGACGACGGCATCCATGGCGGCGATGTGGTTGCCCGCCAAGACGATGCCGCCCGTCGGCGGGATGTTTTGGGATCCGGTGATCTTTGCGTGCCACAAAAGCTTGATGATCGGCACGACGATCACGCTTTTGAGGAAGCGATAAGAGGGAGTCGCCCCCGCACTGCTTTTGACTATTTCTCTACCCATGTTTCCCAATCTGCGTCTTTTGCCCTGCTAATTATTACCCTCCAAGCGGCAATCGGCACCAATGACCATCCCGGAGAGGGTACTTACAGCCCTTTGCTGCAAAGCTCTCCTACTATTGGGTTATGGATTTTCCCGAATATGCCCGACCGATCCACCTCGGCAAATCAGACGTGGGTGTGCTGTTCTGCCATGGTTTCACCTCAACGCCGTGGAGCTTGCGAGATTGGGCATATTCCGTCGCCGCCGCCGGCTACCAGGTGAGC
>JAITSW010000007.1 GCA_031287505.1 Propionibacteriaceae bacterium | reverse complement strand
GAGGTCTTTGGAATCCAAGATGGCCCGAAGCGGCGGATTGATTAGCACGTGGTTGGAAAAAACCGAGAAATTCCGCAGCTTCATCGCTTTTGCCCGAGCTAGGGTCACAGCGGTGGAGGGAGCAGTCGTCTCAAAGCCCACCGCAAAGAAAACCACCTCGTTGCCGGGGTTGTCCCGAGCGATTTTGAGGGCGTCCAGCGGTGAGTAGACGAAGCGGATGTCGGCTCCCTGCGCCTTGGCTTGGAGCAGCGAACCTTCGGTGCCGGGAACGCGCATCATGTCGCCAAAGGTGGTGAAGATCACCTTGTCTTGCTCAGCGAGCCAACGGGCGTCGTCCACCCTTCCCATCGGTATTACGCATACCGGGCAGCCCGGTCCGTGGACCAGCTCGACGCTCTCAGGCAGCAGATGCTCTAGGCCGTGGCGATAGATGGTGTGGGTGTGCCCGCCACAGACCTCCATGAAGCGGAACACCCGCCCGGCGCGCCCGGCCATCTCGCCGATAGCTTTGAGAAGGCTCTTGGCAGCGGCCGGGTCGCGGAACTCATCGACAAATTTCACTAGACGATTTCCGTTTCCATGAAGGCTTCCATCTCTTCCTCGTAGGGTTTGCCTAACTTCTTGATCTGGTCGAGTGTGGCATTGGCCTCATCCTGGTCAATCTTGCTCAGCGCAAAACCAACATGCACCAGCACCCAGTCCCCCACGCTTACCCCCTCGTCGGCCAGCAGCCGTATCGAAATATCGCGCTGGACGCCGCTGACTTCAACCTTGGCCAAGCAGGCCTCGTGATCGATGATTTCGATCACCTCGCCTGGAATTCCCAAACACATGTGACTACCTTCCCTAACAAATCCTCGGCAGTGGATCGCCCACCATCATGTCTACCAACCGGGTGCCTCCGAAAGTGTTGCGCACCACGACTATTTGGGGCGGATCGGAGACGATCTCCCCCACCAGGGCGGCTTGCGTCCAACCCGCGTCGCGCAGGGCCCGCAGGCCGGCCTGCGCCAGGGCTGCGGGAATGACGGCGATGAAACAGCCTTCGTTTGCAACATAGAGCGGGTCAATCCCGAGCATGTCACAGGCTCCCCGGACAACCGGTTTGACCGGAAGTGCCTCGTCATCTAAAACTACCGATAAACCGGATGCCTGCGCCAGCTCGTTGGTTACCGTTCCCAGACCGCCCCGCGTGGCGTCCCGCATCCAGCGCACCTGCGGGGCTGCCGCCAACAGCGCCTCTACTGCGCCGTTGACCGGAGCCGAGTCGGATTTGATGTCTGCCTCCAAAGCAAGATTCCCCCGGGCCAACATCACCGCCATGCCGTGGTCGGCGATTGAGCTTGAAACCAAGATCCGGTCACCGGCTTGAACCAAGTGGGCGCCAAACTCCCGCCCATCCGGGATCAGGCCAATGCCGGAGGTTGTGATGAAGACCTTGTCAGCGGCTCCCCTGGGAACAACCTTGGTGTCTCCGGTGACGATGCGCACGCCCGCCTTATCGGCCGCGGCGCGCATGTCGGCGGCAATGGCGCGTAACTCATCGACCGGCAGTCCCTCTTCAATGACGAAAGCCGCGCTCAGCCATTTCGGCTGTGCCCCGCTAACCGCCAAATCGTTCACTGTGCCGTTGACCGCCAGATCACCGATAGAGCCGCCTGGAAAACGAATGGGATTGACAACATAGGAATCGGTCGAATAGGCGATTCTCCCGGCCGGCACCCGCAAGATGGCGCTGTCGCCCAGCTCGTCGGGGTTTGGCTGCCCGAAGGCCTCGATAAAGACCGCGGCCACGAGAGCCGCCGAGGCCTTGCCCCCAGCGCCATGAGCCAGAGTTATGGTCTCGTCCTTCAACGTCGGACGTCGCCTTCGATATGCGTCGATGCGTTCTAGCGCCTCTTGTTCGCCTGCCATTATTCTGCCTCCTGCGGGTCAAGACGGGCGATGGCGATACCGGCGTGAACCAGCACCCAATCGCCGGGGGCGACTTCGCCCACCAGTGTGGTGTCGATTTCGTCTTCTCCAGCCGCAGTACGCACCCGGGTGAAGAAATCTGGGGCTGACGGGGCTTGGACCACTTCCGCCGGGCAGCCTTGGTCAGAGCATGTTATGCACGATTCGGGCAGCGCGTCGACACCTGGGATAAATGCTCCAGCGGATTGTGCCATCATGCCTCCTTGGTCAAGTTCAGCTGGCCAGCCAAGGCTTGCCCGAGGCTTAGACCACCGTCATTCGCGGGCACCACTTGATGAGTATGCAGTTGCAACCCAAGCTTGGCAACGCCGTCGCCCAAAGCTTGAGACAGCAGCCGGTTGGCGGCAACTCCCCCGCTCCAACCCACGGCTTCGATTCCAAGTTGCACCAACTGTTGGGCTAGGGCTCGGATGAGGATGCCAGCCAGCTCGACATGAAACCTCCGGGCCAGGCAAGGTACCGGATCGCCCGCCCGAAGCCCCATAACTAGGGAGCCCACCAGCTCGGACAGCTCTAGATCGTTTGACACCCGGTGCGAAGGATGGTCGCAAAGACGGGCTGCCCGTTCAAGCTCCATGGCGGCTTGGCCCTCGTAGCTCACCCGCTGGGTCACCCCCAACAGCGACGAGACCGCATCAAACCAGCGACCCGCGCTGGTCGTCCTGACAGTTCCGGTATGGCTGGCGAGTTGGCTTTGCACCAAGCGCAACTCGGCAACGGGGGCAGCTTGAAAAGGTGGGAGGCCGGTGCCCGAGATGTCGTATTCGGCTAGCAGTGCCACCGCAATTTTCCATGGGTTGCCAACGGCGCTGTCACCGCCGACAAGCCACAATCCGGGCAGGTGCCAAACGCGTTGCCAATCCATCGGGTCGGCTCCCAGGGCAAGTAATTCGCCTCCCCAAATCGTCTCGTCCAGCCCGTAGCCAGTGCCGTCAAAAACAGCGCAAAGAAGCGGTTCACCCAGTAAATGCCGCTCAGCCACCAGCGACAGAGCATGTGCGTGATGGTGCTGCACCTGCAGCAGGGGAATGCCCGCTCGGGCGGCGTAGCGTTCGGCCCAACCGGTGGTGGCGTAATCCGGATGCAGATCGGCAACCACCAGCTCGGGAGCTCGGCGATGCATCTTCAGCAGCTGATCCACGCTCTTCTCGAACGCCTGCTGACACTCCAACGACCCCATGTCACCTATGTGGGCGCTTAGAAAGGCCATGCCGTCGCGGGTGAGGGCAAAGGTGTTTTTGAGTTCCCCGCCGACCGCCAAAACAGCGACATCTTCATCGCCTAGGCGCACCGGCAAAGGCGCATAGCCCCGGCTGCGGCGAATAGGCAGCACGTTCGACCCCTCACCCATCACCACCGAGTCTTCCACCGGGACGTAGATTGCCCGGTCATGGGTCAAGAAGGCGTCGACGATGCCGCCGAGCAAACGCACCGCATCGTCATCTTCGTAGGTAAGCGGTTCGCCCGAGCCGTTGGCGCTGGTGGCCACATAGACCTCTCCCGGCTGCACCAGCAACTGGTGGATGGGCGCGTAGGCCAACATCACCCCCACATCGTCCAGTCCCGGCGCCACGCCGTCCGCCAAATCGTAGGCGTCATTGTGCGGAGCCAACATGATCGGATGGGCTGCGGATGCGAGCTCGGCCAGTTGCTCCTCCCCCAGTTGCGCGAACCCCAGCGCCGTGGCGAAATCAGAGACCATTACCGCAAAAGGTTTAGCCGGACGCCGTTTGCGCTGACGCAGCAGTTGCACGGCCTGCTGATTGCGGGCGTCGCAAAACAGCGTGAACCCGCCGATACCCTTTACCGCCAGAATCCGCCCGGCAGCCAGCATGACGCGGGCCTGCTCAATCGCGTCCTCCCACAACGCCACCTCGGGACGATCCCCTTGCGGCATCCCATCAGCCAATTGCAGGCGCAAGGTCGGGCCGCAATCGAAGCAGCTGATTGGCTGGGCGTGGAAGCGGCGATTCTTGGGGTCGGTGTACTCGGCGGCGCAAGCCGGGCACATTTTGAAGACATCCATGGTGGTGTTGGGACGGT
>JAITSW010000209.1 GCA_031287505.1 Propionibacteriaceae bacterium | reverse complement strand
CGCAAGCGCTCCACCTGCGTTTGGACGGCCGTCAGTTGCTCTTCGGCATCAGCCACCGCCGATTGAATTTCGATTAGGGACGGCTGAGCACTTGAGCCGCCCGAGGCATACCAAGAACTGAGCAGATCGCCGTCTTTGGTGACCACCGTCAGCTCTGGTAGGCGCTTTACCAGCGCCACCGCCTGATCAACATCTTCGACTACCGCCACCTTGAAAAGCAGGCGTTCGATAGCGGGACGCAGCCGTTTCTCCACACTGACAATTTCGCATGCGTATTGAACGCCGGCCTCCAACTCTGGCCAGTCTTGGCGCGATCTGGGAGCGTCAACACCAGCCAAGAGCATTCCCGCGCGTCCAAGGTCCTCGCGTTTTAGCAGCTCAAATGAGGCCACCACATTGTCTAGACCCAGCACGGCAACCGCGTCGGCAGCAGCTCCCAGCGCAGCGGCAATAGCAACTTCGTAACCCTTGGGCACCGAGACCAACGTGGCTACCGAGCCCAGCAATCCGTCTAAACGGTCTGAGGTGGCTAGCAGCGCCGATTCTGCTCCTCCTCGTTCTAAACCCAGCCGCAACGCATCCGCGCGGGCAGCCAAAGCAGCTCGCTTCGACGTCGCCGCGTTGAGCTCATGATGAAAGACGGCCAATTCGGCATCCAATGCTTGCCGCCGGGCTTCAGCCGTCTCATAAGCAGCATCCAGCCCAGGCTCACTGGCTCGCCAAGAGGCCAATCTGGCCTCAAGCTGGGCGAAGGTCTCTCTAGCCTCAGCCTGCCTGGTTTGAGCCTCGACGAGCGCTTGGCGAAATCGCTCGATCTCAGCTGCGGAAGCCTCAACCCGCCCCCGCATGGCATTTACCTCGCCATTAATGCGCGCCAAGCCTTCGCGACGGTCCGCAACTGCCCGCTGGGCAGCCGCGTATTCGTCTTCGGCAGCTTTGGCAGTGCCCTCGGCGGCGGCAAGCTTTTTCTCGGCGATTTCCAGTGCCTCAGATTTAGCAGCTTCGTCTTGGCTCAATTGCTCTTGCGCAGCCCGAGTGGCTGCGATTTCCCGCTCAATGGCCTGCGGGTCGCGTCCGGGCTGCCCATCATTTAGGGCACTGCTGACATGGCGGAGCCGCTCGGAGGCGATCGAACTGGTCGACACGGCCCGTTCCTTCGCGCCTGCCAACAAGAACCAAGTCTCCTGAGCCTTGTTTAGCTCCGGCACGGTATCACTCAACGAGCTCTCTAAACCCTGCTCGGCGGCGCGGGAATCATACAGCGCCTGTTCCAAGGCCAAACGGCGGGCTTTCAATTGCTCTTCCGCAGCCGAATCCAGCCGTAGCCGCGCACTAGCCTGCACAAAATCGTCCGCCAAGAGGCGCGCCGAGGCGTCAAAAAGCTCCGCTTGGATGCTGGACGCCCGTTGGGCAACCTCAGCTTGTTTGCCCAACGGCTTCAACTGGCGACGAATCTCCCCAAGCAAATCTTGCAGCCGATTGAGGTTTAGCGCGGTGGCGTCAAGCTTTCGCTGCGCCTTCTCTTTACGTTTGCGATGCTTGAGCACACCAGCGGCTTCTTCAATGAGCCCTCGGCGAGTCTCCGGAGTGGCGTTCAAGATGGTGTCGAGTTGGCCTTGTCCGACGATAACGTGCATCTCGCGTCCGATACCAGAATCGGAGAGCAATTCTTGTACGTCTAGCAGCCGGCAGGTGCTGCCGTTTATCGCATACTCCGAGCCGCCAGAGCGGAACATCGTGCGTGAAATGGTGACTTCGGTGTAGTCGATGGGAAGTGCGCCGTCGGCGTTGTCGATGGTGAGCAAGACTTCAGCACGGCCCAGTGGAGCCCGAGCGCCGGTGCCCGCAAAGATTACATCTTCCATCTTGCCGCCGCGCAAGGTCTTTGCGCCCTGCTCGCCCATAACCCAGCTCAGCGCGTCCACCACATTAGATTTGCCGGAACCATTTGGGCCGACGACGCAAGTCACTCCAGGCTCAAAACGGAGGGTGGTGGTGGAGGCAAAGGACTTAAACCCGCGCAGAACAAGGCTCTTAAGATACAAGGGCTTCCTCCACTAGGCGTTTTTCAAGGCTATCTTAGGCGCTTGGAGTACGGTGCTTGCGCCGGACAGCCCGGAACGTCCAAAGCTTGTTGAGGACAAAGTTGATCGGAGTCACCGCTACGATGATGATCAGATTTGCCCAGTAGAGCTTGTTGCGCAGACCAGACGAGCCGTCAAAGACCGCATCTGGCAGGCAGATTGGCGAGGTGGGGTTTAGCAGCGCGGTAATCAAAAGCAGGCCGACAAGCTGCGCCCCCAAGCCCACCAACAAGAATGGGAAATACTCCCTCCAGATTGCCACTTTCCCAACACTCTTGAAGGTCCAGTTGCGGTTCAGCATGAAATTGAAGAAATTCGCCACCAAGAAGGCAAACATCACATAAAGGTGATAGTTGCGGACGTTGAAAGCCGTGAAGGGCACCGGGAAGAACACGTCGGTTTCACCGGCACCGAAGAGATCGCGTCCCACGACATTTGAAAGCACCAGCACCGTCTCGTTAACCACAACGCCGGCACCGCCGACCAGCCCAAACTGAATGAGCTGAATGAGCGAGCTCCGATGTGCTAAAACCAGGGTTTTCAGGCTCATTGGGAACCTCCTGGGGATTTGCGCGCTCGAACAGCAGCCATCGCAGACCCAGCGTATGGTTTCGGCCGCACCTGGCAGACGGGACAAAGAAAAGACGACCGCCCCATGAAGGGTTCTCTTGCGATTTGCGCGCCACAGCGCCCACAAGGCTCGCCCTCACGGCCGTAGACAGCCAATTCGCGTTCAAAATAGCCAGATTCCCCAGCGACATTGACGTAGAGCGCGTCAAAAGAAGTACCACCGGCAGCCAAGGCTTCGGACATTACGCGGCGGGCCGCGAAAAGCAGCTCTTTCACCTTTTTAGAGTTCAAATCGGCGCCATTGCTCAGATAGTGGACCTTGGCTCGCCAGAGAGATTCGTCCGCGTAAATATTGCCAATCCCAGAGATGATTTCCTGATCAAGCAGGAGGCGTTTGACGGCCCGGTGTTTGGAGATGATTTTGGCGGCCAACGCTTCGATGTCCAACTGGGGATCGAAGAGGTCTTTGGCGATATGCGAGATTTCGACCGGCCCGGCTGCCCCTTCTGGGCTCACCCACAGACCCCCAAAGAGCCGCTGATCGGTAAATCGCAAGACCATTGGAGAATCGGCAAAGCGAAGTTCTACCCGCACGTGTCGCAGTTCAGGCAGCCCTTGGGCACCTTCTTCGTCGACACGAAATTGGCCGCTCATCCCCAAGTGAGCGCTCAACGCGTCGCCATCGGCGAATGGCAGCCATAGGTACTTACCACGGCGTTTGGGCTCGGCGAAGGTGCGTCCGCGAAGAGTCTGTTCGAAATCTGCCGCCCCTAACTCATGCCTGCGCACAGAACGCGGATGGTAGACGCAAACTTCGGAAATAGTTTTGCCGCAAATCACTGCTGCGATGCCAGCTCGGACTACCTCAACCTCTGGAAGCTCTGGCATGGGCGAATCAGTCCTGGGCGGGAGTTTCGGCGGTTTTGAGAACTTGCCGGCCAGCTTGCGCCTGAGCTTGTTCAGCTGCCGAGACAGCCAACCGCTCGCTCAATTGGGCTACGGCTGTTCTAGCTGCCTCTTGCTCAGCGAATTTCTTAGAGGTGCCACGTCCGGCAGGTGAAACATAATTGCCCACATGAACTGTGGCGGTGAACTCTTTGCGATGGTCTGGGCCAAAATCAGTGATCACGTACTCTGGGGAGCCAAGGTCGTTTTGGGCGCTCAACTCTTGCAGGCTCGTCTTCCAATCAGAACCGGCACCCCGCTGCGCTGCCTCGGCGATAACGGGGTTGAATAGCTGACGCACGAAGGTGCCAGCTCCATCTGAACCAGCCGAGAGATACACCGCGCCGATTATCGCCTCAACGGCATTTGCCAAGAGCGAGTTCTTTTGCGAGCCACCGGTCGTCAGTTCGCCTTTACCCAAAAGCAGCTCGCGGCCAAGATCCAAGCTCTTCCCGATACGCGCCAAAGACTGCGTATTTACCACGGCGGCACGTAGTTTCGCCAGCTTACCTTCGGGATAATCCGGAAACGAGCGATACAGGTAATCGGTGACAACCACCTCTAAGACGGCATCGCCAAGGAATTCAAGCCGCTCATTGTCGGGAACGCGCCCATTTTCATAGGCGTACGAGCTATGCGTCAACGCAAGCTGATAAAGCGGGGCATCTACTTCAACCCCGAGATCGTTAAGCAAATCTCGGACGCGACTCATCGCGCCACCCGGTTATTAGACGTCAAGAACCTGACGGCGCTGACCGCGGGGACCATACTGGCCACACTCGGCGCAAACAGTATGCGGCAGGTGCCTGGCACCGCATGCCGGATTCGCACACGTCACTAGAGTAGGTGCCGAGGTCTTCCACTGCGACCGGCGGGACCGGGTATTACTGCGGGACATCCGCCGCTTGGGAACAGCCACTTCACTTCTCCTTGAGAAAACTCACAAAACCAAAAGGCAATATTACTCTTTTACCGGGGCTTGATCAAACCTGGCGAGAGCTTCCCAGCGTGGGTCGATGGGGGCTTCGTGCTTATGATCTAGGTGCTCATTGAGATTCACACCGCATTCTTGGCAAAGTCCGGCGCAACCAGGTTGGCAAATCGGACTGAATGGCAACTCCAAAACGATCTGGTCGTGCAGCAACGGCATGATGTCGATGTTTTCCGCGTCAATGCGGCTGACATCTGCCTCCAGGGCCTCTGTACCCGGATAGAGAAAGAGTTCTTCAAAACCCACTTCGCTGGCAAAAGCTATGTCCGCCAAACAACGGGCACACTGACCTGCCAAGACGTATTCGGCGGTGCCGGTGACCCAGACGCCT
>JAITSW010000170.1 GCA_031287505.1 Propionibacteriaceae bacterium | reverse complement strand
CCTAGTGTTGGACGAAGATTGGGAGAAGATGTACAAGACCAATGTGCTCAGTATCTTCAACACGGTGCGGGCTGCGGCTCCCGCGCTCAAACAAGCCAAAGGCTCAGTGGTGAACATCGCCTCGATTTCTGGCCACCGGGCCGTCGGATCATCTATCCCCTATGGCGTCTCCAAGGCCGGCGTCGTCCAGGTGACCCGCAGCCTAGCCCTCGCCCTGGCTCCCGATGTGAGAGTCAATTCTGTTTCCCCAGGCACCATCTCGTCCCAATGGCTAGGGCAAATGGTTGGCGAAGAACAGGCAAAGGCTGTCTTTGAAGCCGAAGGAGCCACCCTTCCCTTGGGACGGGTGGCCACACCGGCAGATATCGCCGAAGTGGTGGTGGCCTTCTTAAGCCTGCACATCGTGACCGGCACAGACATGATCGTCGATGCCGGCATGCACATGCTCTATCGCTAAACACAAAAACCCCGGGCAAATATGGCTCCCCGGTAGACAGTAATGGCTATAATGACATATTGTAAGGACATTAGATTGTTATCTATAGCGATCGCAGATCGCTTGGCGGCAATCTCCCCCAATGCCCCCAACTGCGGATGGCGGCAAGAATTCTAGAAGGATGGCAACCATGAGCAACATAGCTCCGCTAAACCTGATGACCCAGCGCGGGCCAACTGTCCTGTGGAACGACTCGGCAACCCCCGCCGAACTCTGCGAATCAATCTCCTACGGAGCGGTGGGCGCCACCTGCAACCCCGTCATCGCCCTAGCTGCCATCCGATCCGATCTCCCCAGATGGTCCACCCGGATAGCCGAATTGGCCCAGATCCTGCCCGATGCCTCCGAATCTGAAATCGGCTGGAAGATCGTTGAAGAAGTCTCTTTAGAGGCGGCAAAGCTGCTTGAGCCGGCTTTCGAGAAGTACAACGGCTACAACGGACGCCTTTCAATGCAGACTGATCCGCGTTTTGCCCGCAGCGCAAAAAAACTGGCCGACCAAGCTGAGTATTTCTCATCTTTGACGAAGAACATCATCGTCAAGATTCCCGCAACCGCCACCGGCATCGTCGCCATTGAAGAGGCAACTTATCGCGGGGTCAGCGTAAATGTCACCGTTTCCTTCACTGTGGCACAAGCGGTAGCGGCCGGCGAGGCTATCGAACGCGGGCTCAAGCGCCGCGAAACCGAGGGTAAAGACACCTCCACCATGGGCCCGGTAGTCACCATCATGGTTGGCCGCTTGGATGATTGGCTCAAAAGCGCCTACCAAAAACAAGGTTTGTGTTTCGATCCCGGTTACCTAGAGTGGGCAGGCGTGGCCGCGACAAAGAAGGCTTACGCTGAGTTTAACGCCCGCGGTTTACGACCCCGCTTACTTATAGCCGCTTACCGAAACGCCCTGCAGTGGACGGAGTTCGTGGGCGGAGATCTCGTGCTCTCACCACCGTTCGCCTGGCAAAAACGTTTCCAGAACAGTGGCATTGACCCGGTAAACCGGATGGAGATCGCGGTAGATCCAAAAATTGTCGATACCCTCTACGCTCAAATGCCCGAGTTTAGGAAGTCCTATGACGTCGATGGCATGACCCCAGCCGAGTTCGACTCATATGGCGGCACCCGGGCTACCTTGCGCCAATTCCTCGGCGCTGACGAAGAACTCGACCACATCGTGAGAGACATAATCGTTCCCGCAGCCTAATCTCCCACCGCGCAATCTCCACCACCCCGAATCGACCAAGCCCTCGGCATTTTATAGATTCGCCATTGCCCGACGCTGCCCGTGACGTTTCAGGGTTGCGAAGCGGGTCTGCAAAGGCAAACGCTGCACGGCCTTTCGAACTTCTAACGTAACAAAGAACCGCCCCCGAGTAACGCTGCTAACGTCACAAAGGACCGTCCCCAAGTAACGCTGGCTCCCGAGTAACGCGGGTCTACAAGGGCAAGCGCTCCATGGCCTTTCGAACTTCATCTTCAGACGGCATCGCGGCTGAAGTCTCCAGACGGGATGCGACCAAAGCCCCGGCGGTATTGGCAAACCTCAATACCTCTCCCAGCTCCCAGCCGCTGATCAAACCGTGACACAAAGCCCCTCCAAAACCATCTCCGGCGCCCAAACCGTTGAGAGTGCTCACACTCAGGGTGGGCGCTTCGATGACCTCATCGTGCGTCATCACCATGGCGCCTTCGGGGCCGCGTTTTACCACCGCTATTTCGACGCCCAGGTCAAGCATGGCCTTTGCAGCGCGCTTGGGATCTCGCTCGCCAGTTGCCACCCAGCACTCCTCAGTATTTCCAACCGCGACATTGCACTGTTTCAATGCCGCAACGGCACTTTCCCGTTCGCCGCCGTTTGGCCAGAATTTCGGGCGGTAGTCCAAATCGATGATGGTGTACCGCCGACAATTTCGCTCCTCCCAAGCCGCGAAATGCGCCTGCCGGCTAGGCTCGGCGGAAAGACCGGTAAGGGTTGCCCAAAACACCTCGGCGGCTCTGATATGGCGCAATGGCAGCTCTTCTTCCCGGATGCGCATATCTGGGCTCTCGGAAGTGCGGTAGAAGAAGATTGGGAAGTTTTCGGGGGGAAAGATCTCGCAAAAGGTCACCGGCGTTGGGCTGGCCGGCTCCAACCCCACGAAGCAGTCGTCAACCCCGTAGAGACGCAACTGCCGGTGGATGAATCGCCCAAAAGGATCGTTGCCCGTTTTGGAAATCAATGCCGTCCGATGGCCATATCGAGAAGCGGCCACCGCAACGTTGGCCGCGCTGCCGCCCAAAAATTTGGTGAAATTCTCCACTTCGTCTAAAGGTTTGCGGATTTGGGTGGGGTAAACATCTACACCTACCCGTCCAACGCTTAGAACATCACAGGATCGTCCAGAAAGCAGCATTGACGATCCTCCTCGGGCACAGCGCCGATCCCCAGTGCGAGCCCGGCTCCACTCGTATTTTACGCAACTGGAGGCGTCCTATCTAAACGCTTGCCGACACAGCCAACCTACCCACAGCCGGTAAAGCCGTGCAACTTGCGGCAACGTTTTCAAGACGCCAGCCGCGCGGTTCAGTTGGCAAAGGGCTGCAGGTGCCTGATGAAGTGCTTGGTGAGGATTTCACGCAGCTCGTCGGTGTTGGCATTCCAGATATCGAAGAGCCGATCATGGAAGGTGGCCAGCGAGGTTCCAAATCCCACGTGGAGAATCTGCCGAGAGGCGTTGACGTCGAGCAGACGCTCTAGCTGCCCGGGAGTTGGATGTGCCGGAACAGTCGAGGGATCAGCGGTCATCGGGTAGCTTTGCCGGTTTTGGTCGTAGAACTGCAGAGACTTGTCCAAGAGTTCGCGCATCAGCTGCGGATCGTGGTTTACGATGACCCGCAGCGCCTCTGCCCAGGTGGTGCCCGAGGTCTTCATGTGGAGAACACCCCCGGTGGCTTCGACGAATGGCTCATAGACGCAGTACTTGTCGGACGCGGAATGCAGCGAAAGCTTGTACGGGCCAAGTGCCTTGGCGATGGCAGCGTGGACTTGGAAGTCCCGGGTTAACTCTTCGACATCTCCGATATACTCGATGCCTTTTTCAAAACCACCGACAAAACGCGGCGAGAATGAGACAGGCTTGACCCCGAGCCTGGCCAATTCGCTGATGACGACCACATGCTCGGCAGGGGTGGTGGGAAATTCCGTCTCATCGATGGCAATTTCAATTTCATGCTCGATACCAAGGCTCTGAAGATAGCCGGCCATGGCAACTGCTTTCACCAAAGCCGGCCCATACTTGGCGATAGCCCGCACGAGCGATTCCTCGTCCAAAACAATGGACTCATTTTCGAGCTCGATGGCGTGGTCGCGATACGCTGCCAGAAAAGCCTCGAAAGACGAATCCAGAGCCTTCCAATCTAGGGCTTCAGCCTTGGCGCGCAGGGTAGCGGCAGTCGCGAATTGAGCTTCGGGGTCGACCTTGTCACCCGGATCAATCGTCCAGAATACAAAGCCGGCCTGAGCGTAGGCATCAATATCTTCGACAGTGTGCAGATGATCGGCATCCGCACTCACCGGGCCGATCCAGCCGCCCTCAAAGGCTCCCCAGGTGGCATCGTCGAGAACAATGCGCGGGGTTCGGTTTGTGCGGGCTACTTCGCGCACCGACTGCTGCGCAAAGATCGGGTTGATTGAACCGCCGACAGCTTTGAGTGCCGCAACGTGGGCGGGAGTGCTGATGCCCAGCCGGTCTCCCATGCCCACCGACGTCTTGAGGCCAAATCTGGCGGGCCGCAAATTCGTCAGGGTGTTTCGCAACGCCAGGGCATTTGCCGCATTGGCATCGGCGCGGAATCGACCCTGGTCCGACTTACCCTCAAAACGATCCAGCACCGCAACCGAGGCTCCTTCGATGACCAACTGCTTGCCGTTGGCGGTCTTCTCCAGCCAAAAAAAGGCACCGTCATTTTCCACAAAGGAGGCGGGAACAGCGGCGGCTGGCAATGTCAGATCTCTCATCTAAACTCCTAATTACTTGTGTTGCCGAATTTGACGCCCGGTGTGATGCGGGCAGAGCTGGCGGGTTGGCTGCTCCGTGAGTCCGCTAGCCGCACCATGACCTTCATCGTGGCAGGGTTGAGATTCCAGCGATGCAGGGCATCGGCAACATCGTCCAACTCGACCTGCTCGGTGATGATTTCCGCTAGCGGCAGGCCGGCTGAGAGCAACATGTCCTGCACGTCTTGAAACTCGCCTTGGGCATTTCGGGAGCCGTGAATATCAAGCTCCTTGGCGACGATCAGCTTTGAGTTGAACGAAATGTCATTTGTCGAATAGCTGACCACGCCCATTCGCCCGGTATATTTCACCGCTTCCAAAGCCTGCAAAAAGGTGATCGGCAGCCCGGCGCACTCAATGGCGACATCAACGCCTTCGCCATTCGTTTCTTCAAGAAGTCTGGCAACCGGATCGGCCTGCGCCGAATTTATACTTGCCGCAGCCCCGAAACGCTCCGCCATGGCTAACTTCTCGGCTGCGATATCGACGGCCGTCACCCGGGCACCCTTAAAGCTGGCTGCGGCGATAGCGCCTAAGCCGACCGCCCCGCAACCGAAAACGACGACGCTCTCACCCGCAGCCACCCGGCTGCGATTCGCAAGGTGATAGCCCACACTCAGCGGCTCGATCAGCGCCACTTGCTCCGCGGAAAGATCTTGCGAGACCTTCACAATGTGATCCTGGGGAATAGCGATGTACTCGCACAGGGCTCCCGGGCGCCGCACCCCCAGCGTCTCATTAAACTGGCAGGCATTGGCGCGCCCACAGCGGCAAGCAGGGCATTTACCGCAGTTGAAGTACGGAGCCACCGTGACCAACTCGCCGATGGCGAAATCTCTATCGACCTGCGCTCCAACGGCTGCCACCTCGGCGGCAATCTCATGACCGGGGATCACCGGGAAGATCACCATAGACGACAAACCCCGGTAAGTGCTCAAATCAGAGCCGCACATACCTATGCGCAGCACCTTGAGCAGGACTTCGCCTGGAGCCAATCGCGGCTCGGGAATATCAACGGCGACCATCTCGCCGGGGGCATTGAATTGATAGGCCCTCACGGCTTTCCCCCCATTTCCCGGTTGCCCGCCACAGCTGCCACGACAGCTTCAGCAGTGAGCGCCAGCGCGAGAACACGCTGCCGGATGTCTGCCGATGACTTGGAATCAGCCACTTTGACACCTATATAGGCATGGTCGGGAAGCTTGCCAACAATCTGCGCGATGCCGGCCGGAGTGAGCAGCGAACTTGGATCATAAGACGAGATTGGATTGTGCGCGTCTTTCCAAGCAGCTCCCAGCGTTCCGCCAACGGCCGAAGCACCAGAGAAGAAGTAGCCGGCAAGGGTGCCCGCGGCCATTGCCTGAGTCAGATGGGCAAGCGGGGTAACTGGCGAGCGTCCCTCCACCGCCGAACGCCCCCAATTAAGAAGTTGGCCAAAATGCACACCGGTGGCCTCTCTGGCTCGAAGTATCGCCTGAATCTCGGCTGCCAATGGGAGAAACCCCTTCTCAACAGCAAGTGGCGGCTCGGGGGCATCAGCGTGCTCTAACACCAACTGGGTGCTGCCCCACCTCCAAGAGGTGAGCGTTTCCAGAGAACGGGCCATACTCTCCCAACTCGATTTCGCATTAAGTGTTTGCGGAGCCGACGTCAAGTGCACAGCCTTGACCGCGTCTCGCCCAAGAGCATCATTAAGCTCTAGCACACCCTCGAATACCGTGTGGATATCTGCGATGGCAGCTGCCCGCGCGCCTTCGTCGTCAGAGGCCAGGCCATATCTGGCGTCCTTGCGCACTCCGTCCATGGAAAGCGGGAGGGTTGCCACATATACCGACCAACCCGCTGGCAACAGGGAGGCAAAGCGCTCAGCGCCCAAAGAGTGAAAACCACCTCTGTAGGGAGCTTCGATGCCGACGGCACCCTCAATCTGCCCAACCAACTCATACCATCTGGCCTCGACGCCCGGGTTAGCCTCAAGGCCGGCGGGAGCCGATGCGTAGGCCCCCAACACAACTCGGTCTGCCATAGCTATCGCTTTGGATAGCGAACATTCCGCCCGGCAACGACCGCAGCCTTAGCCGCCATCCCCAACCGGGTCGCATCGTTGGAGAGCATGGTGAACGAGTATCCGTCGTCCACCGCCCGCTGTACCGAAGCTTCAGTTGAGCCGCCGGAATTACCGATGGGGACGCCGGCGGCCCGGGTGTCTCGAATGGCTCCGGCAATAAGCTCGAGCACCTCCGGATCGTTCTCGCCCTTCCCTTCGGAGGTGGACAGATCGGCAGCACCGACCAACAAGGCGTCCACACCTTTGACCGAGGCAATCTGGCCAGCAGCGCGCGCAGCCGGACCGGATTCAATCTGAACGATAAGAATGACTTCTTCCTGGCCGTAACGGAGGTATTCCGCCCTTTCAAGAAGACCCCATTCACCGGCCCGGCTGGTGGCTCCGACACCCCGGTTTCCCCAAGGCGCAAAACGCACCGCCCGAACCGCCGCCTCGGCCTGTTCTACTGTGTCCACGTGCGGAAGCATGATGCCCTCGGCACCGGCGTCCAATATCCGCTGCACCAGACCCCCGGCAAGCTCCGGGATGCGCACTATCGGCGCGACTCCAGCCTGTCTGGCAGTTCCGATCAGCCGATAGGCCGTCTCAAGGTTCATCGGCGAGTGCTCAAGATCCACCACGATAAAATCAAAGCCGGCCAACGCAATCAACTCAACGCTCTCCATGGCCGGAATCTTCACCCAGACGCCCAGCGCCGGGCCATCCGGGTTATTCACCGCCTGCCGGAACAGGCTCCTGCGCACACTCATTTCGACGGATAGTCGTCGGCGTTGAGAACCCAGCCCTGCGCCGAGAAGTCTTCGCGCGGAGGCGAGAAGATGTCTAGCAGCTGCTGATGCGGGCCCACACCCTGGGTGGTGTGAACGGTTGGCGGGGGAATGATGCAGATAGAGGGCGTTTCGACCAAGCCATGCTCATCTTCACGCCACTGCGTGGAATCTGGGCCCCACGGGTAGCGGATGTGATGGTAGAACTCGCCTTTGACGGCCATGGAGACTTGCTCAAAGTCGTCGTGGAAATGGGGGGAGAGCTTGTACTTGTCGCGCGGTTTGGGCTCTTCGGCGAGGAAGTTGACCATCATCGTGGTGGTGCGATAGATACGGCCAAAGCGCCCCGGCGTAATTGGCGTCAACGCCAATGGGTAGACCCGCAGTTTGAAGCCGCCTACCGGATCAGGCCAGGGAACGAGCGGGGCATGGCGGACGTCGGGCTCTAGGTAGGCGTCGCGGTTGAGCGAGATTTCAACCAAATCCTCAGAGAGCACCGAGAGGATGCGGATGATCGGGCCGTCTTCCAGGGCTTCGATTGCGCTATCTCCCGGCGGGATCACCACGAAAGCCTCTTCGCCAACCTCCACACTGGCATCGCCGGCGGTCACTTTGACCGGAGCGCTGTATGAGTACATCAATACGGCATATTCGTCGATCTGGTTGGCGCGGGGGAAAACGTCGCCCTTCTTGGCATCTGTCCAAGAGATGATCATGGTCGAGGAACGGGAAATCCAAGTCTTCGAGCCCAGAGCGGTAGTTTCGGTGGCGGGCAGCTTGTGGTATTCAATCCACTGGGCTGGCTTGATCGGGGTCGACGCATCCACAGCCGCCGGCGCAGCGGTTTGCTGGGCGGTGAGTTGCGAACGGATATCGTCTTTTGCATACATTGCCATGTTGACCTTGTCTTTCAGATAGGGCTGTTAAGCTTTTTTCAGCGGGGTGAATCCTCAAGACCGGCCAAATAGGCCGGGGTCTTGCAGATCATCTGGCGAATGTCCTTCTCGGAAATGCCGTTGTCGAGCAGGAGCCCGATGATGTAGAAGTAGGCGTCGACAGGTAGCGGATTGTTCTTTTGGCCAAGGTCTGAACTGATGATCGTCTTTTCGGGGCCGTACTTGTTGATCCAAGACACAAGGCGCTCGATCGGCCAAGCGGGAGCCTGGACATCGGGATGGTACATTGCCAATTCATGTTCGATGTAAGCACCCAGGCTTAGCGCTTCTTCGATTTCAGCGTCGGTGGTGTTGAGGATGAAATCGGGGTGATGGAGGATGAGCTTCTCCACGCCGTTGTCATGAGCCGTCTTGAACAGCGCAATTACCGAAGGGCCGTCTAGGTGGCCACTGGTGAGAATTGCCCCGGCTTTTGCCACAAGCCGGGTAACCAACACGGTGTCGGCCGAGACTTCGCCGGAAGCGTCATAGATGCTGACTTCTTTTTCATATAGGTTCATGCCGGATGTGGGGAAGCCGTCATCGGAACTGTGATGCTTGATGTGCTGTAGCGCGCAGACCGTGGGGCCGTAGACGATACGCCCGCCCATTTGGAGGCTCATTGCCACGGCAGAAGGATTGATGCCGCCAACTTCGCTGTTGAGGGTGACACCGCCGTAGACCGGCGTGGGCGCATCTTTGAGCTGGCTGGCCATGGCCAGCAAGTCCATCACGGTGTTGTGGTGGTGGGACTTTACAAAGATGGCCCGCGCGTTAACCCTGGCCGCCTCATAAGAAGCCTCAACGTGGTTAAAACGCCTGGGGAAGGGGCTCGGGCCAGAGTGGACATGTAGGTCGACAAGCCCGTCAAGCACTTTTAGGAGTGCGGGAGTCGGCTCGGCAGTGGGAACAACCGGACTCATCCGATTACCTCCTTATTAGTGTTAAGGTTCATATGTCCATAATATATAACAAAGTCTAAGCGCGTCAAGACCGCTTTGAGGCATATATTAGGCATATTGTCCTTACATTTTTACCAAATTTTGTGTCATGCTCACAAGCACGCCAACATGGATGCACCGTCGGATACGATGCGGGAAGCATTAATCGTATGACAGGACATATTGACACCCGATACACTTCTGCCATGAGCAAACAGCTGAGTGTGACCGTTGATCGATCGAGCCCTATCCCGCTCTATTTCCAGTTGGCC
>JAITSW010000121.1 GCA_031287505.1 Propionibacteriaceae bacterium | reverse complement strand
CTGGCTTAGTAGTTTGTCGATCACGGGCTCAATGGCTGCCCGAGTGGTTGGCCACACATCGTGGATCAAGACCACCGCGTTGCGTTTAGCGCTTTTCGTGATTCTCTTGACAACTGTATCGGTGTCTTTGTCTTTCCAATCCTGGGGATCGATTGTCCATAGAATGATCGAGAGGTTGGCGTCCTTCGCCGCCTTCTTGATACTAGCCGAGAGCTGTCCATAGGGTGGGCGGAACAGAACTGGTGTTTTGCCGCCGGCTTTCTTTATGGCTTTTTGCGTGCGAGAAAGCTGAGAATCCATGTCAGCTTTGGATAACTTCAGAAACTGTGGATGTGAGAAGCTGTGGTTGCCAATGGCGTGGCCTTCATCGGCCATGCGCTTGACTATCTTGGGGTAGGCATTCACACTTTGCCCAAGCATAAAGAAGGTGGCTGACACACCTTTCTTTTTCAACACATCCAGTACTCTCGATGTCCCAGGCACTGGCCCGTCGTCAATGGTGAGGGCGATGCACTTCAACTTCTTGCAGTTCACCTTCTTCACGGGCTGCTGCGAGGCCGCCGGAGCGCTTGGAGCAGGTTTTGGGCTGGCCGAGGTGCTAGGTTGGGGTGGAGCTGACGGGCTGGGCAGCGTCGGGCTGGCCGATGGATTCACCAAGATGTTGCTGGGCAGCGTTTGCTTCGGCGTCTGATTTGCTGCCGCAGGAGTGGACGATTCGACTTGGCCGGGCACCGAAGGTGAACCTTCACCAGTCACTGGGATAGCTGTCGCGCAACCCGACAACAGCAGCACCAACATTGTCGACAGAACACCTTGAACACCTTTTCGAAACACTTTTCCTCACCTATATCGCAACTCGTTCTCGTTTCATTGTAATTACCGAAACTGTGAATGCGCTTAAGCTAGTTTGCGTTTCGCCGACCTCGCTTACCTAGCAAATGGGCTCCAAAACACATCATTGAGGCTCCGCCGAGGGTGATTGGGAGCAGGCCTTCGGTGGCTCCGGTAAGAGCTAGTTTGGGCTTGGGACCCTCAATCTGGAAGCTTTCTTTGGGATCTCCCGCATGAGAGATGTAGACAATTTCTGCGAGATCGTCGGCGCTCCACTTGACTTCGAAGGTGTAGCAACCGCGATTGCCGGGCGAATCGTCTATGGCGAATTCGTTCGTCACGTAATACCCAGAAGCCCTGGTGGTAATAGGCTCAATGTCGGCAAACTTTGGCGCCGTGGGATTACCCGCTTCGTCGTACCACTCAACGTCGACGCATGCGCCTTGAGCATCTACGGGTGTTGGGCCGTAAACCGTGCCTGAGAGCTCTCCGAACCATCTGTCGGCCTGGGTGGCTGAGAGCATAATGGTGTCAACGAACGAGATCTCGTTTACCGCATCATCTTCGGCATTGGTGGTACTGGTGATTACCTCGGTGGCCAAATCGGAACGTGAAGTCAGCTCCGGAACGACAGCATAGAAGGTTTCGAGCGCTTCCCCTATCGGGCTCATCGCGCTCTTGCCGGCCCACTTTTCGGCAAACCACCACACTTCAAAGCTGTAACACCCAGAAGCCAAGGACACGAACTCGTTTGATTCGTAAACACCATCCTCCGTGGTGGGAATCGGCTCTATGTCTGCGACTTTCGGGTAAGCCATTCCCTCGCTCTCGTTTTGCCAAACGACGCCGGCGCAGCTTCCCTGCCCATCTAGAGGTGCTGGGCCATACGCGGCGCCGGTTATGGTGCCGGGGTGTTCTTCGGAGCCGAAAAGCTCGATCCTGTCCCAGAAAACCCCACCTACTGTGGCGTCTGCGACCTGCACTTGGGTGGTGAGAGTCGGGAAGGACTCAATCAGCAGCGTCTCTTTGGCCTCGCCCCGAGCTGAGAAGGCATGTAGCAACCTTTGCCCATTGGCAGCTCCAGCTGGCTCCAGTTCTTCCCAAGTCACCTCGAAGGTGTAGCAGCCCCCACGCAATACTTGGACGTCAGAGGACTCGAAGACACCATCTTCATAGGTAAGAATATGCTCGATCTGCCCAGCTACCGGAGCGTCTGCCCACTCCACTTGATCACATTGCCCCGAAGTATCGGGCAATACCGGGCCAAGCACATCCCCAGTGATAATGCCGGGAGTCTCGCCGGTGTTCTCCAGTTTTATGGTGTCGGAGAGATAGCCACCAGCGACGCCTTCATTTGCCTTAGCCACTGTGGTGACCTTGGGGATAATGGCCCTAAACGTCTCGCTGGGGCGTCCAAAAGTCCCCAATAACTCATCGAACCTCCCACCCGCATCATCCAAATACCGCTCTACCCAGACATACCACCCAGATTCAATCACCTGGTCGCCAAGCTCGAATCGGTGTGAGGCATTGCCGAATTCGTCAAAAGCCAGTTCGACGGGCTTGAAGTTAGCCACCTCGTATGCGTCACGGGGAATATCGGCTTGTTCGGCTGGTTTCTTGGAGAAAGGGCCGTAAAGCGTAGTCTGCACCCAGATTTTCACCCCTGCCACTCCCCCGGAAACTGTGACTGTGTCGCCAGGAAGCTTGGCATCGTCCTGCCTTACCACCCCATTATCCACTTGGGAGGTCAACTCAGGCACCAACTCTGAGGGGGTAATGGATCGCAAACCCACCAGCCGCGCCTGCGCCACCCGCTGCGAGTTGGAATTCTCCGCCGCATGCAGATCGAAATAGCGATCCGGCAGGGTATTCGCCGAGACTACTTCCACTTCATAGCTGCCTATATCTGTCAGAGAAACCGGAATAACTATCGGTTCGGTACCTGATTCGAGGCTAATCGTTTTCGCGCCGTTATCGGCAAAAACCCACGGGCCGCTCAGGGAAATGGTGAGCTGATGCCCGGGCACCCAGAGTCCCTTCGTGTTCTGAATTCCGATATTGGAAATTGTGGGCTGCCAAGTTGCCGCATCCTCTGGCGGCGACAAAGCAACAACCGGCTTCACTTCATCCGCAGAACGATATGGTGCCTGATACTTCTCAGCTTCGTCCGCATATTCTTTGGCTCTGGCGATAATGGCATCCTTTTCAGTCTCAAAGGCAAGCATTTGCGCCACTGCCTGCGGGTTGGAATCGTATTTGGATTTGACCCAGTAAGCCACAGCTTTCTTACCGATTTCGTCGGTGGCCGAAGTACCCCACTTCGCCACGATGTAGTTGGTAACCGCGTCGTCCCTTTTGGTGGCGGCAGTTGCCTTGGTGGGCATGAGTTTGAGCGAATCCAAGCAGACGATAAGTCTTGAATAGCCGGTGGGCTGGAGCATTCCAAGCCCGACTTTGGCCGCGGTACTGGTTTTCACCGCCACCTTCGACCCGGCAATCATGGTGTCTTGGGCACCCTTGACTTCATATTTTACGAGCTCCTCCCCGGGCAGCGACGCATCAGAGGCTGCCGTAATTTTAATTTCACCCGCACCGGTGCCGGTCAACGTCACTTTGGCACTCGCCTGCGCATTTTGCGCCGAGTTGAGTGTCAAGACCGTTTTTCCGTTGTCGGTAAAGACAGCCTCCCCCGCCAGCGTCAGCGTGATCTTTGCCCCACCCACGAATTTCCCGGCTTTGCTTTTGACCCCAATGTTGCTCAAAACCGCCGTCGGAGCCGCATCTGGCACACTCAGCGTTGGAACCGCCATTTGGTAAGGTCCGGCATATGCCGCAGCCTCAGCCTTCAACCGATCAATTTCAGCCTGAATCTTCTTTGTATTCGCAGCGGATTGCCCATTCAAAATCGTATCGGCGCGTTTACGCAAAGTGTCGTTCGCCCCGTATTGCTTCTTCAGCAAGTATGAGATTGCGGCAGCCGTCTCGTAATTGGAAGTTTGATCTACATATTTCGTCACCAAGTAGTTCAGCTCTGGATTCTTCTTTGCCAACACCGTCTTTTTGTCTTTCGCCGATGGGGTATCGAGACCCGCGTCTAGGCAGAACATCCGCTCACCCCCAACTTTCATGGAGCCAAGCAGGATGCCTGCCCAACTGCCTCCGACATACACATACCCGAATCGATAAGGAGAATCACCTTCTTTCCATCGGCCGGTAGCCAGCGCAGACGCCGAAGAGGCAAATAACGGCGACACGACAAGCACCGCGCTCAACATGAAAAACAGCCCCAGATTCACAGACCGTCTGATAACACTGGCGAGTTTGGCACCCCAATATGACGACATCGACTTCCCCCTCAACGGATAAACGAACATCTTTGCGCTCGATAAGAGTTATGTCGGCAAAGGCGTCAAAACCGCCAACTTGTTTTCCCAGCTGTGGATAACTTTTGAGAAAATCGCATTCTGTGGATAACTCCCAGATTTGAGAATATGGCGTCAGGCATCCGCGATAATGTTGCGTTTAACGAAAGGAGGCTGATGAGCGCCAAGCGGCACAGCATTGCGGTGATCTTGGCGGGTGGATCTGGTACCCGCCTTGGATCGTCTACCCCAAAACAGCTCCTAGAAATTGCTGGAGAGCCAATCTTGAAACACACTCTCCGCGCTTTCTCGCTCTGCGCGGACATCGACGAGATTCTGCTCTTGATGCACGCCGGCTATCTCGACCAGGCCCGGCACATCGCGTCCGCATATCCGAAAGTGAGCCAAGTCTTGCCCGGCGGAGCAAATAGAGACGACTCTACGAAGATCGCTCTCGACGCCTTGGAAAACCAAGATCCAGACACCGTCGTGCTCTTCCACGATGGCGTCCGCCCGCTAGTGGACGGACGAATTATCGCGGACGCCGTCAAGGCGTTGGCCAGTTATGACGCAGTCTGCGTTTGCGTCCCCACGGTTGACACGATTGTCGAAGTGGACGAGCACGGTGAGATTGTCCAGGTGCCTGACCGCAGCCGGTTGCGGCGCGCCCAAACTCCGCAAGGCTTCCGACTGGGCACTATCTCCCAGGCTTACCGCCTAGCTTGCGCCGATCCGCTTTTTGAGGGGACTGACAATTGCTCAGTCGTCCTGAAATATCTGCCAAACACACCCATCGCGGTGGTCAACGGGTCGGAGCGAAATCTGAAGATCACCAGGCCCATCGATGTGAGGCTAGCGCAAACTCTGCTCCAAGCCGGCAGCTAACGACTTGCCTATCAGGTGATTCCCACTACCAAGGAGCTTAGAAATTGAAAACTATCGGCCTAATCGGCGGAATGAGCTGGGAAAGCACGATCGACTATTACAAGATCATCAACGAGGTGGTCAAGGACGAGTTAGGCGGGCTGCACTCGGCGAAAATCATCATCAACAGCGTCGATTTCGAAGAGATCGAAAAATGCCAGGTCAACGGCGATTGGGATGAAAGCGCC
>JAITSW010000062.1 GCA_031287505.1 Propionibacteriaceae bacterium | reverse complement strand
TCCGCAAGGGCTTTTCCTTATCCCGCTTTTGGTTCTTTTTTCCCTTTTAAATACCGGAATCACCCTTTTCGCCGCCCGCTTGACTGTGCATGTCAGAGATCTCACACAGGTTTTGCCATTTGTCTCCCGCATTCTTTTCTACTCTTCGGGAGTCCTGTTCGACATCAACAAAATCTTTGACGCCATGCCGTGGGCGGTTGCGATTTTCGATTACTACCCGCTCTATCAGGTGCTACAGCTCGCCCGCTGCTTCTTGATGGACAAACCCATGAACCCGATGTACTGGGCATCACTGTGTGTTTGGTCGGTGGTCGTCTTTGTGGGCGGCGTCATCTTCTTCTGGGTTGCCGAGGAGCGTTATGGACGCAACTGATCTGGGCAACCCCGCCGATCCGGGCAGCCGGCAGCCGACGGTTATCGTGGATAACCTGCATGTGAAATACCGGGTATACGCCTCCGGCAAACGAATGACTTCTCCTGGC
This sequence comes from Propionibacteriaceae bacterium, assembly GCA_031287505.1. GTDB lineage: Bacteria > Actinomycetota > Actinomycetes > Propionibacteriales > Propionibacteriaceae > Propionicimonas. The sequence goes on along the minus strand of JAITSW010000062.1, from coordinate 6,029 downwards.
GGACGCGTCTTAAACACCAACAGGCGCGGGGTGCGTACCGTTCACGCTCTCAAAGGAATTTCCCTAATTGCCTATGAGAACGAGTCTATCGGCGTGATTGGCTCAAACGGCTCCGGCAAATCCACCCTCATGCGGGCGATAACCGGCTTGACCACCCCCGCCTCCGGTGCCGTCTACGCAAAGTCCCGGCCGAACATGCTGGGCGTGGGCGCGGCTCTAATCCCCGATCTTTCCGGGGAGCGAAACATTATCCTCGGCGGCTTGGCGTTGGGGCTGCCCCGCAAAGAGATCGAGGCTTTGGTACCCGAGATCGCCGAATTCGCCGAGCTGCAAGACGTCATCGACCTGCCCATGCGCACTTACTCGTCCGGCATGCAGGCGCGATTGAAATTCTCGATTGCCACTATCCAACAGCATGAAATCTTGATTGTGGACGAAGCTCTTTCCGTCGGAGATAGGCGCTTTGCGAAGCGTTCTGAAGCTCGCATCCTTGAGATTCGAGACAACGCCGGCACAATCTTCCACGTCTCCCACTCCATGCGTTCTATCGCCGATACCTGCGATCGGGTGATCTGGATAGAAAAAGGGGAATTGATGCTCGACGGCCCTGCGGAAGAGGTAATCGAAGCATACGTGCAAAACCGCAAGTAGGCGGGCAGAAGCTAAGATGAACTGCGCTACATCTTGGTGGCTGCTAGAGAAAGAATAGCCTTGACCCGAGTCATTACCTACGGAACTTTCGATCTATTCCACGACGGGCACCGGCGGCTCTTAGAGCGCGCCAAGGCGCTTGGAGACTATTTGATCGTGGCTGTCACCACTGAGAATTTTGACGATTTGCGGGGCAAGCTTAATGTAGCCCAATCGTTGATGGAACGCATCAAGAATGTCGAGGACTCCGGATTAGCCGATGAGATCATCATCGAGGAGTACGAGGGCCAAAAAGTCCAGGATATGCAAAAGTACAAAGTCGACATTTTCGCCATCGGCTCTGACTGGATCGGCAAATTCGACTATCTGAACGACTATTGCAAGGTCGTGTATTTAGAGCGCACAAAAGGGGTTTCCTCTACCCAACTGCGAAACGAAACGGGTGGGGTGACCAATCTGGGTATCGTCGGCTCGGGTCGTATTGCATCGCGCTTCGTTGAAGAGGCCCGCTTCGTTTCCGGAATCTCTATTGAGGCGGTTTACTCCAGACATCTTTCCTCGGCCGAGGCCTTTGTGGAAAGGCTGGAGTTGCAGACCGCGACGGATAGCTTTGCCGAGTTACTCGCGGGTGTGCAAGCCATCTACATCGCCTCCCCACATGGCACCCACTACGAATACGCAAGAGCGGCTATTGAAGCAGGGGTACACGTCTTGTGCGAGAAGCCGCTAACGCTTACCGGAGCGCAGAGCGTTGAGCTTTTCGAACTCGCCAATCAAAAAGGCGTTGTGCTTCTGGAAGCCGTCAAAACTGCTTTCTCCCCGGGCTTCCAGCGCATGGTCGCGGTAGCCCGGATGGGATTCATCGGCCGCATCCGCTCGGTAGACGCCACATTCACCAAGCTCGTTGAAGGGGGCCGTGAAAACCAGGGCCCCGACGGGGGCAGCATCTCGGAGTTGGCGACCTATCCGCTGTTGGCGGCCGTGAAACTCATGGGCACCGACTATGTCGATATCCACACCCACTCACTGCGCGGCGAGGACGGTGAGGTGGAAGTCTTTTCACGTATCGATCTGACTTACCCCCACGGCATCGCCTCGGCACGCACCGGCATCGGAGTCAAAGCCGAAGGCGACCTGGTGGTTGCCGGCGAGAAAGGCTACGTATATGTGCCCGCCCCTTGGTGGAAGACCGAGTACTTTGAGACCAGATTTGAAGATTCGCGCGACAACAAGCGGTATTACTACAAATTTGACGGAGACGGATTGCGTTACGAGCTAGCCGAATTTGCCTGGATGATCCGCAACAACACCGCAGAATCCTTCAAATTGCGCCAATCAGAATCGATTGCCATCGCCAAGATCATTGAGCACGCTCGAAAGCATGGGCAAGCTTTTAGCTGATTTAGGGCAGCATTACCGCGGCGCACAGCACGTTGCGCGACCGGGGGAGTTCCCCAATCGCTTGCCGAAGGGCATTTGGCGGCGGCTTGAGGTATTCGGTTGGCGCTCCGGATGCGGGTTCCCCAATCTGCTTGCCGAAGGGCAACTGGCAGCATTACCGCGGCGCACAGCACGTTGTGACCAGGGGATTACACCGGCGAAGCTGTCGGCGGAATCGGCTTTCACTACCGCGATTGCCGCCAACGCCGCAAGAAAGCGAGCACCGGGCCACCTGCGAAGACTCCTTGGCCGGTGTGGAAAACCAACTCGGCCAAGACCCGAGTTGTTCCACATTTGCCGAAACCAAATTACCCGGTGGCAACGATTGCGACCCATGTGGACGCTGTGAAACGTGAGAGAATATCCAACGTGTCTTCACTGCCGCTGCTAATCAGTTCTCGTTTCGAAAAAGTCACTGGCCTCGACCCAGAGTTGCGCGCCGCCACCAAGCCGCAGTTTGGCCACTATCAGACCAACTTGGCGCTGCGGATGGCAAACACCGCCGGCAAGCCGCCGCGAGTTGTCGCACAAGAACTGGTAGACAGCGTCGAGCTGGGCGATATCTGCGAGCCCCTGGAGATAGCCGGGCCGGGCTTCATCAATATCCGCATCCGCCCTAACGTGCTAGCTCAGGCAGCCACCGCCGTCCTCAAAGACAAAAATGTGGGAATCGCCATCGCCGAAACACCGCAAACCGTCGTTATCGACTATTCCTCACCCAACGTCGCCAAGCAGATGCACGTCGGCCACCTGCGTTCGACCATCATTGGAGACTGCTTCACCCGGGTACTGCGCGCCACCGGGCATAAGGTCATTGCGCAGAATCACTTGGGAGATTGGGGACGCCAATTCGGGATGCTCGTCGAGCAAAGCATCGAAGAGGGCTTGGACGTCAGCACGCTGGACTTGGCCAGCGCCGAAGAGCTTTACAAACGGGCAAACGACCATTTGAAAGAATCGGAAGACTTTGCAGAACGCTCACGCACCCGGGTAGTAGCCCTGCAAGGCGGGGATCCGACGACTCACAGGATCTGGCGGCAACTGATCGACGTCTCCCTTGCCGGATTCAACGCCACCTACGCCCGGATGGGCATCTTGCTCACCGACGACGATCTGGCCGGAGAATCCACCTACAATGACGATCTACCCGCCGTCGCCGACGACCTCGAATCTCGCGGATTGGCAGTTGTGGACGCCGGTGCCTTGGTCGTTTTCATCGATGGTTTTGAAACTCCGGCGATCATCCGAAACTCGCAGGGCGGCTTTGGCTACACCTGCACCGATCTGGCTGCTATCCGGCGCCGGGTCAGCCAAATGCACGCCGATCGGCTTATCTATGTGGTGGGGAGCCCGCAAACGTTCCACTTTGAAGAAGTCTTCGCGGTGGCTCGGCTGGCCGGCTATCTGCCGGAAGGCGTCAGCGCCGAGCACGCCGGATTTGGCCAAGTCTTGGGTAAGGACGGCAAGAAATTCTCCACCAGGGAGGGCACGGCCGTCACTCTGAATTCATTGCTGGACGCTGCCGAAGCGGAGGCCTCGCCGCCGGTGGCCCTAGCCGCCATCAAATATGCCGATCTCTCCAGCGGGCTTCAAAAAGACTATGTCTTTGATGCCGAGCGTATGGTGGCCACCACCGGAGATACAGGCCCCTATTTGCAGTACGCCCATGCCCGGGTCTGCCAGATTCTGCGCAAGGCAGAAGCTGAAGGACTTTCATTTAGTGAAGTTGCGCAGGTCAACGAACCTGAGGAGCAAAAGCTGGCACTGCTTCTTTCCCGATTTGGCGAGACGGTGGAATTGGTGGCGGCTGGATTGCAGCCACACCGCCTCTGCGGCTACTTGTTCGAACTGGCGCAAGCTTTAAGCGTCTTCTATGAGAAGTGCCCCGTGCTTAAGAGCACGGGCGAAGTGCAGACGTCTCGGCTAGCCCTGTGCAAGGCCGTCCAGCGGGTGCTGGCCAAGGGTCTTTACCTGCTTGGCAGTGAGGCGTTGGAACGGATGTAGCCTGTAGCTGCGGGCAAGGGCTAACTCACTGCCAGGCTGCTAACTCCCAGCTAACTCTTTGCAAGTCCACTGATTTGCGGCCAACTCCCTGATGGTTGGGTGCCGACTCACTGATTGGCTGCCAACCAAGCCACGCCGATGATCCCGGCGCGGTTTTTCAAGGTGGCCGGGACGATAGGCGTCTTGAGCTTCAGCTTTGGCAGGTAGCGATTCGCATTCTTAGAAATGCCGCCGCCAACTACGAAGAGATCTGGCCAGAAAAGCGCCTCCACGTGGGAGTAGTAGCGCTGCAATCTCGGAATCCAATCGGTGTAGGAGAGATCAAGCGCAGTTTTTGCGCCCGCTGAAGCTTGAGTTTCAGCGTCATAGCCATCAAGCTCAAGGTGTCCAAGCTCGGTATTGGGGACGAGTATCCCTTTGTTGATCAATGCCGAACCAATTCCGGTGCCCAGAGTCGTGACCAGCACCAAGCCGGGATGATCTTTGGCGGCACCGTACTTCACTTCTGCGATACCGGCAGCGTCGGCGTCATTCACCAGATAAACCGGGCGTTCAATCACGTCTTCAAAAATCTTCTTTGCGTCTGCGTCTATCCAGGCCTTGTCAATATTTGCCGCCGAACGCGTGCGTCCATGGGTGACGACTGCGGGAATGGTAACGCCGATTGGAGCCTCTCCTAGTTCGCTCGTAAAGCTCTTCACGATTCGAGCTGTGACAGCCGCAACCTTCTCGGGCGTGGATTTCTTGGGGGTGGGAATGCGTATTCTATCCGTGGCGAAATCGCCGATGGATAAGTCGACAAGGGCACCTTTAATGCCGGAGCCACCAATATCAATGCCAAGAATCAGCTCAGAAGTCATGCAGCCAAGCCTAGGGCGGTTGGCAGTTTTTTCCTATCTGATCTCGTAGTGCAATCCCGGCGGATGCTCTCTGGCAGCTTCAACGGATGAACTTGCGCCAGCCCTTAGGGTGCTTGACGCCGACCCCTCCAAATAAGGCGAAGCCGCTAATCAGGATTACCGGGGCACCGGGTACCGGACTAGCCAATTTCTTCTCCTCCACACCGCCAAAGACCGCCCAAACAGTCGATCTGACTTCAGCTCCCACCGGCACAATCAGATCTACTCCACCGAATAGACAGTTGACGTTTATCTCAATTGGATTGGCGGTGAAGACCGCTTCGCTCATATCAAGATCAACACCGCCAAAAACGGCCGCCACCGAAGTACTCGGTTTTACGTTCCAAACTCCCGAACGCGTGGCACCCGAGAATATGGCGACTATTTGATCCGTCCCGTTTTCATTTTGGAATTGGCCGCTGGTAGCCACCGGCGCCGGCTGGCCGGCTGCAAGTGGGACCTGGGGGAAGCTTTGGCTAGGCAGGGCAAAATTCTTGGGAGGCACACCGGGAGTGAGATCACGTGTCAACGGAATCAAATCGTCAAATATCTCAGCCCGCTGCGCAGCCGCAATGCGGGCATTTCGATCACCGATCTGCAGGTGCCCTTCGCCGTAAGCCGAATTCAACAGCGAAACCACGAGGTCCCGATCAGCCGCGGTGACGGCCAGATCACCGCCAACCGCCGGCCCGACGTCAGTTGGTTCTAGATTCGCAATGCTCATTGCCCCAGTCTATGAAGTGGGCGACGCAAAGCGAAAGGGTAACGGCCAGATGTGGGGTCAGGTGGGGGTTACCCCCGATCAGGTATCCGCTGGTCGAGGGCATGTTCGGTGATTTCCCGAACAGAGGCGAATTGGGTGTGGGTTACCACCTGATCAGGTATCCGCTGGCCTAAAGAGCGGGGACGAGCTTGCTTGATTCCAAGTTTCGGCTAAGGCTAAGCGGAAGGGCAGCGGAATCCAGGCCAGTGGGGATACCGGATTTATCGGGAAACGCTTTGCTCCGAAGTGGGTGCAAACACCTGTTTCCAACG
>JAITSW010000009.1 GCA_031287505.1 Propionibacteriaceae bacterium | reverse complement strand
GCGTCAACGGCAATTGTGGCCCGAAGCCGCTCGCGAAACTCCACCCAAGTGAGCGTTCGGCGACTGCAGGCTCCTAGCACCGGGCAAGCGCAGGCGCTGTTAGGCCAACTTGTGGCTGTTTACCGGATTGGCTCTTGCCAGCCACTACCCGCCCACCCGGAGATCAACTCTTATTTCGCGCAATGCCTGAGCCAAAACGCTGAACCAGACAAACGCTCTGTAAAGTTCCGCTGGAACTACCACGACGCTGCTTGGGATTCCCTATTCGCCTCTTTGGAAGACCTCTTAATCGCCCCCACCGATGCGAGACTGCCCAACAACAGCGCCGCAACCGGCCAAAAGCAGCTGGCTTTGACTATCTGGAAACCTCTTTTAGCAGCTGAGGTGGAGGCATGGTGAATTTCGATTTACCAGGCCCGCTTCCCACCGGAACGACTGTCTTGGAGGCCAGCGCCGGTACCGGCAAGACCTACGCTATCGCCTCCCTTGCCGTACGTTATTTGGCGACGGGGGCTGCCAGCGCCGCAGAGCTGGCTATCATCACTTTCTCGCGCGCGGCAACCTCAGAGCTCAAAGACCGTGTCCGAAATCGGATACTCCAAGTGGAATCGGCCCTGGCGCAAAATCTCAGTTCGGGCTCTTGGGCTAGCCAAGATGAGCTGGTGGAACTCCTTGGCCAGGGCAGCTGCGCTGAGGTAGCCGGGCGTCTTGCCTTGCTCAAGAAGGCGGCTGATGAATTTGATTCGGCGATGGTGATGACTATTCACGAGTTCTGTGGAGCCATGCTCGGCGAATTAGGCATCTTTGCCACCGCCGACCTGGGCGCGGTGCTCGTCGAAGATCTCAGCGAACTAGTCAGCCAGAGCGCAAACAATGTGTATTTGCGGCGCTATGGAGGTCAAGACGTCCCGCCATTTGGGCTAGCGCAAGCCATTGCCATTGGCAAGGCAATCTCAGCGCATCCTTCGGCAAAGATTTCCGCCCAAGAAAATGACCCCCTGCTTCAAGAGAGGCTGGCTTACGCCAAGGACTTTACCCAAACGCTTGCGGCAAGGAAATCTCAGCTCGGGGTGTTTTCATTCAATGACCAACTTCTGCGTCTGCGAGATTCGCTTATCTCTTCTCCAAAGGCGGCTCACAAGCTGCGCAACAGGTTGAAAGTTGCTTTGGTAGATGAGTTTCAAGACACAGATTTGGTGCAGTGGGAGATTCTCCGAACCTTCCACGGCCATATCACGTTGGTTTTGGTGGGCGACCCCAAACAGTCCATCTACCGATTCCGCGGAGCAGATCTGCACGCCTACAAAAAAGCCACCCAAGATGCAACCGCGTTGTTCTCCCTTGCGGTGAACTATCGCACTGACGCCCCCCTTGTCGCAGCCATTGGCGAGCTATTCAAAAACGCCCAACTGGGAGACGGAGTGAATGTTGAACCAGTTTGCGCTGCCCAAACACAAACCCGGCTAGCGAAATCACCCTTCGCCTCCGCGCTGCGTTTACGCTGCCTGAAAGCTAACAGCCCACTCAATGTCGACATGGCCCGCTCCCAAATCACGGCTGATGTGGTGGCAGAGGTCACCCTGTTGCTTTCCCAGGCCCAGCTAGCAGCCGGCGATGAAGTACGGCGTATCGACGCCGGCGATATCGCCATCTTGGTCTCCACAAACAACCGCGGGGCGGAATTGGCCAGTGCCCTAGTTGCCAACGGCATCCCGGCTGCCTTCTCCGGCACCGATTCCGTATTCAAGTCCGCCGCCTGCCGGGAGTGGATCGTGCTCTTGAAAGCTCTTCACCAGGGAACTCGAAGCGCTTCGCGAAGGGCGATTCTCACCGGCTTCGTCGGCGCCACCATAGAAGAGCTCATAGTGGCAGATGAGACCCAACACGCTCACTGGGCGGCCCAATTGCAGAGTTGGTCTGCCCTACTACGCGAATCAGGTCCGGCTGGGCTCTTGGCTGGCATCAAGTCAACGGGGTTTACCGAGCGCATCCTCGCCCGCGCTGGCGGGGAACGCGCTTTGACCGATTACGGCCATATCGCCAACGAGCTGCATGCCAAACATGGTTCTGGGCTGGTCGGAGCCGGCCTTATCGCCTGGCTAGAGTTCAAAGCCGAGGCAGAGGCATCTGGCACCGCCTTGCGAAAGCTGGAAAGCGACGCATCCGCCGTGCAAATCATGACCGTTCACCGAGCCAAAGGTTTGCAGTGGCCGGTCGTCCTGCTTCCAGATACCTGGGACAGATGGCCAGGTGATGACGATGGCAGGCCAATCATCTTTCATGATGCGCAGTTGGACTTGGCATTAGATATCGCCGCCCCTAGAAGCAGGAGTCGCAACGAACATTTGGCCAAGTCAAATGCTGAGAATGCCGACGACGATTTGCGCCGCCTCTATGTTGCCTGCACGCGAGCCCAATCCCAGCTGACTATTTGGTGGGCTCCCACGAAAACCAATACCGCAACTTCTGCGCTTCAGCGGATCCTCTATCGGGACAGGTCGGTTTCAATGGTGCCTGAGTACAGCTACGCGGTGTCCAATACGGCCAGTTTCGTTTCGCCGACGAAACTGGCTTGGATCACCGCATCAGGCATTGAGGCTACCGAAGTCGAGCCCAGGCCTACGCCGATTGCGCGCCTCCAAGACGCCCACGTCGCACACCTACAACCTCCCGCCACTTTCTCGCGCGCTATCGACTCACAGTGGCGGCGGACATCGTATTCCGGCCTGACAGCCCTAGCTCACGAGCACTACAGCTCGGTTTTGACAACAGACGAGCCTATCCAGCCCGATTTTCCAAATAGCGAACGCCCGGTTTCAGCCGACGACCACTTGTCACCGTTGGCCGGCTTCCCCGGGGGGGCAACTTTTGGATCGCTGGTTCACGAGATCTTTGAACAAATCGAATGGCATCTACCCAAGGGCCACCCCGTCTATGAGTTGGAGTCCCGGCTTGCGGGGGTATGCGGCGATGCTATCCAACGTTTTGGCCTGGCGATCTCTCCCGAAGACCTTTCCAAAGGGCTCCTTCCTTCCCTGCTCACACCTCTTGGCAAGTTGACGGGCGGCCTAGCCCTAGCCGATATCCCCACCAAGAATCGGCTTACCGAGCTCGACTTCGAATACCCGTTAGCGAGCCGAAAGACATTGGCGGCCATTGCCGATCTATTTGCCGGCGAGCTTGACAGTGAAGATCCACTCGCCACATATCATCATGCCCTACGCAATCCCGAGCTAGCCGACCAGCCGCTGCGCGGAGTCCTCAATGGCAGCATTGACGTTGTTTTACGGGTGGGCAGCCGAGAAGAGCCAAGATTTGTAGTGGTCGACTACAAAACTAACTCGATAGTTCCAGCTGACCAGGCTCGGCCAAGCGACTACTCGATGGCAGCCATGGCCGCCGAGATGATGCGCTGCCACTATCCTTTGCAGGCCGTTCTCTACTGCGTCGCCCTGCACCGATTCCTGGGTAACAGGGTGCCAAACTACAATCCAGCCAGACA
>JAITSW010000220.1 GCA_031287505.1 Propionibacteriaceae bacterium | reverse complement strand
ACATGGCGTCTTCGTTGGCGCTGGTCAGCGCGTCCTTGGTGACTTGGATTTCGGCTCGTGCTGACGGAAGTTCTCGGGCGCTGGTACAAGCCCCCCTTGATGTGGCCGAGTTGATGTACGACGGGGTCTTCGCTGATTCGGTGGCGGTTTTGACTTCGGCGACACTCAAGCTTGGGGGAGAGTTCACGGCGTTGGCGCAATCCGTGGGTTTGGCTGGTACCCGTGAGAATTCGGTGTTGCGCACGGTTGACGTCGGCTCGCCTTTTGACTACCCCGGACAAGGGATCCTCTATGTGGCCCGGCAGATCCCGCGTCCGGGGCAGGGCGGGGTAGATGCCAAGGTGTATGAGCATCTTGCCGAGCTTATCGAGGCTGCCGGGGGTCGGACGCTGGGGTTGTTCTCCTCAATGCGCTCAGCAGAACAGGCGGCGCAATACTGCCGCGAACACCTTGATTTCCCGATCTTGTGCCAAAGCGAGGCGCAGTTGTCAAAACTGACAGCCGACTTTTTGGCCGGGCCCGGGGTCTGCCTTTTTGGGACGCTCTCTCTGTGGCAAGGCATCGACGTGCCCGGGGACACTTGCAATTTGGTGGTTATCGACCGCATCCCCTTTCCAAGGCCGGATGATCCGCTCATCCGCGCTCGGAGCCGCTATGCAGATGAGATGGGGGGCAATGGTTTTATGGACGTCTCAGTGGCGCATGCCGGGCTCCTGCTGGCTCAAGGCTCGGGAAGACTCATTCGCACTCTCGACGACCGCGGGGTGGTAGCCGTCCTAGATTCTCGGCTGGCCAACGCGCGTTACGCAGAGTACCTGCGGGCTTGCATGCCAGATTTTTGGCCTACAACCGATACCCAGACTGTGTTGGACGTACTTCGCCGGCTGAATGCGGCCGCCAATGCCAAAGAAGCTTAGACCCGGCGCATTACCGTTACGACCTTGCCTAAGATGGTGGCTTCGTTGCCGTCAATGGGGTCGTAGGCCGGATTGTGGGGGAGTAGCCACACCTGATTGTTGACGCGTTTGAACGTCTTCACCGTCGCTTCGCCGTCGAGGAGGGCGGCAACTATGTCGCCGTTGTTGGCGGTCGGCTGCTGGCGGATGACGACAAAGTCGCCGTCGCAGATGGCAGCCTCAATCATGGAATCGCCGCGAACCTGCAGCATAAACAAGGTGCCTTCGCCGACAAGTTGCCTGGGTAGCGCGTAGACATCTTCGATACGCTGCTCGGCGACGATGGGGGCGCCGGCGGCGATTTCGCCGACTATCGGCACCGAGACCGCATTTGGCAGCGGGGATTGCGGAAACTCGATGACATTGATTGGGACGGGATCGGGGGTGGTGGGCTTGGGCGTCATTGAGCCGGGCAGGTTCACTTGGAATGCCCTAGCCTTCTCGGCGTCGCGTCGAAGATAGCCCTTAGCCTCCAATTCTTTGAGTTGGTAGGTAACCGAAGACGGGGATGCCAAACCAGCTTGGACGGCGATTTCGCGAACGCTCGGCGGGTAACCGCGGGTCTGCATAGACTCGGCAATAGCCAGGAGAATCTTGCGCTGGCGCGCGGTTAGGCCATCGGCATCGACATTGCCGTCAGGCAACTCGGACACCTTCGTGCCCAACTGGGCCGCCAAATCGCGCTTGCGCGGGCGCCCGACCTTGGGTGTGCCAGCCGTGTTGTCATGTCCTTGAGCCATGTGGCAAAACTATCGCGATCTGTGGGCGAAATTCAAACACATGTTCGAGCGAGTCGCATATTTGACCGGCGATTATCGGGGTTGGCGGTAGGGGGTGGGGGACGCGGGGTCAAAAATGCAGACTCGGCGTCGCCTTCCACCGCCATTCCAGTTGGCGGTAGGGGTGGGGCACGGGGTCAAAAATGTCATAGGCGGCTGGTTGACTGGTGGCAACAAAAAAATAAGAACAAATGTTCGAAATGGCCTTGCAATCGGAACGGGTTTGACTTAGGCTGAAATAGAACAAATGTTCTAGTCTTTCATTTATCGAAGGAGCAGAAGATGAGCGCGTTGACGGTTGAAGAGTATCTGGGGGCAGATCGCTATTTTGAGGCGCAGCACAATCATGGGCCAAAGGTCGCTGTTTTCCCGGCTTCTAAGGTAGTTGCCAATGCGCCGACGGCCGCAGTTGAAGTGGCTTCCGATCGGGCGGGTTTTAGCGATCGCGGGCTGAAGGTCGCCGTGGTTGCCTTTTTCACGATGACGGCATTCAGCCTTATCGCCCTGGTGGGCACGGTGATCGGCGATGCGGTTGCCGCTGCCACGCCGATAGCCCAGCAGGCAAAGGAGCCAGCCTATAGCTGGGCGGGCGATCATTGGGAGCTTCCCTTCGAAGGGTGATTTTTCACATTTTCCCGACACGCCGCCCAGATGCTTGTCTTTGTGTTTGCACAGCGCCTAACCTCTACATCTAGTGGCTACAGGCACCAAACTCTCCCATAAGTAGTGGTTTAGGCCAGTTTAGCTGTAGTCCTGGTTATGTCTAGCTTCCAGCATGAAGGAGGATTTGTTATGCATTGCCCGTATTGCCGTAACACTGAGACCAGAGTGTTGGATTCCAGAGTGGCTGAAGACGGCACCAGCATCCGCAGGCGTCGCCAGTGCTCGTCCTGCGAGCGCCGGTTTAGCACTTTGGAACAGATGCAATTGGTGGTTGTCAAGCGATCTGGCGTCGTTGAGCCGTTCTCGCGCGACAAGGTGATATCTGGTGTGGCCAAGGCTTGCAAGGGACGGGGGGTAACCGATGTCGATTTGGCGCGGTTGGGGCAAAAAGTGGAAGAGAGCCTTCGGGCGTCAGGGCTGAGCGAAATACCCACCCAAGAAATCGGGGTGGCGATCCTTGGCCCGCTTCGAGAGCTTGACGCGGTTGCGTATCTTCGGTTTGCGTCCGTTTACAACCAATTTGAATCAGTTGAGGATTTCCTCACCGAGATAGACGGTCTTCGTCACGCCCAGAGCACGACGATCCAAGCAGAATAAGGAAAAAGGTAAAAATGACTCAGACAACTAGCCAACGCGTGGGGACGTCCGGCCTACAGATCGAACAGGTTTTTTCCAAGCCCGGTGTTCACCCCTATGACGAGGTGACCTGGGAAAAGCGTGACATCGTCCAGACTAATTGGAAGACCGGCGAGACAATTTTCGAGCAGAAGGGTGTCGAGTTTCCATCCTTTTGGTCTTTGAACGCCTCAACGATTGTGGCCACCAAATATTTCCGCGGGGCCATGGGCACTCCGGCCCGCGAGTCCTCGCTAAAGACTTTGGTCTCAAGAGTAGTTCGCAAGTATCGCGATGCGGGCTTGGCGCACGGTTATTTTGCCACTCCCAGAGATGCTGAGATTTTCGAGCACGAGCTCATCTGGATGCTGATTCACCAGTACTTCAGCTTCAACTCCCCGGTGTGGTTCAATGTCGGCACGGACGCGCCGCAGCAAGTTTCGGCTTGTTTTATTCTCGGCGTCGAGGACGATATGGAATCCATCTTGAATTGGTATGTCGAGGAGGGCAAGATCTTTAAGCGTGGTAGCGGCAGCGGTGTGAACCTCAGTCGTTTGCGTGGCAGCAAGGAGGGTTTAAGTAGTGGCGGTCAGGCGTCGGGCCCGGTCAGTTTTA
>JAITSW010000052.1 GCA_031287505.1 Propionibacteriaceae bacterium | reverse complement strand
GCTGGCCCGGAGACCCGAATCCAGCCCAGCTTCAATTGAGGTGCGCACAGAAGCTTTGAGAGGCCGTCCAAAGTGAACGTCAGGGTGCGGTCTTCCCCGGCGAAGGTGGTGTATGCCTCCTTCGCCAGCGCGAACGGCCCAAAGACCTCGTCAGCTATGAGGGCCGCGTGGACCCGGGCGCAAGTTGCCACGATGTCATCCAAGGCTGACTGGGGGACGTAGGCGCCGGTTGGGTTCCCCGGATTCACGATGACACAGGCTCTGGGCGTTTGTTTGGGCAGCTCGCCCGGCTTGCCCGGTGACAGCAAAGCCTGGAATGCCGCCAAGTCGTAGACCCACCCATGGGTATGCACGTAATGGATTGGGTGGCTCTTAGCGCCGAGCTGGGCCAACTGGGCCAGTGATTCCAAGAGCGGGTACCCGGGAGCTGGGACGGCGATAGCGTCACCGGGGTCGGTCAGCGCGGTGAAGAGCCACGAGTAAGCCTCTGAGGTGCTGGCGGTAAGCCAGTAGTTGTCTGGTTTGCCGCCGAAACGGGCAGCCAAGGCTTCCCGGGCCGGCAATGGGCCACGGGGATCCGGGTTGTAATTGGCGGCTTTGGCAGCCGAACGCGCGACAGCTTCCAGCACAGCTGGGTCAAGCAAACCATGGTGCGTGGGGTTTGAGTCGGTCAGATCAGTGAGGTTTGCGCCGGCAGTTCTCAGTTCAGCGCGGACACGGGCAATATCGTTTTCCCCGGGATTGCCGAACCTCCGCGATAGTTGCACTTGGATATCTTAAGCCCTAGTAACTTGGGGTTTCCCAGGCTTTGCCCATCCGGCGGAATGACTCCAGACGTTCAATGGCCAAATCCCCGTTGGCAGTGGCGATATCCAACGCGCAGTCTTCGGCGCCTTCTTCGTGGAGGCAGCCGCGCGGACAGTCGGCCACTATCTCGGCCAGATCGGGAAAGGCGGCGATCACCGATTCGATCGTGACATGGCTCAAACCAAATGAACGGATACCCGGGGTGTCGATCACCACGCCACCAGGGGGCGGCAGCCGTAGGGCGTGGGCGCTGGTAGAGGTATGGCGGCCGCGTCCGGTCACGTCGTTTACGGCTCCGGTGACCCGGTTGGCCCCTGGAATCAACGCGTTGACAAGGGTGGATTTCCCCACCCCCGAATGGCCGACAAAGACGGTGCTGTGCCCGCAGAGTGCTTGGCGCACTTCGGCGAGGTTTGCCTCCGGCTCCACGGCCAGCACCGGTACGCCGAGGGGGCGGTAAATGTCTACCAGCCAGTCGGCATCGGCTAGGTCGGCCTTGGTGAGGATGAGGAGCGGGGCGATGCCGGCGTCATAGGCGGCAACTAATACCCGGTCAATCATCCCGGGCCGCGGCGGGGGGTCGGCCAAAGCCGTCACAATGGCAAGTTGATCCGCATTCGCCACGATTGGCCGCTCAAAGGGGTCATCGTCATCGGCGGTGCGCCGCAAAACGGTTTTCCGCTCCTCTACCGCCACGATGCGGGCCAAGGTACCTTCCGCACCAGTTAGATCGCCGACGACACGTACTTGGTCGCCAACAATCACAGCCTTTTTTCCCAGCGGGCGAGCCTTCACGGCGGTGAGGGTTGCGTCGCTGTCAAGGAGCAGGCAGTGGTAGCGTCCGCGATCTATCGTAATGATGGCCGCCCGCGCGGCATCAGAGTAATCTGGGCGCTCTTTTGTGCGCGGGCGGGTGTGTTTTGGCGGGCGTCCATAACCCGCATGCGGATCTTCTCTGATGCCTTGCCTTGCCACTATCTGCCTACCGCCATCGACCAGCGGCGTTCGAAATCGGGGATGGTTTTTTTTGTGGCCGATATGCCTTCTATGAGCACTCCGGGCACCCGCAGCCCAATTAGGGCGGCCGCGTGCGCCATCCGGTGATCGCCAGAGCTGGTGACTTTTCCGCCGTGCAGTTGCTTGGGCATGATGATCAGCCCATCGCGGCTGGATTCCACCGAAGCCCCGAGGGTTTGCAGCATCGTCTCCAAAGCGGCGAGCCGGTCGGTTTCGTGCCCGCGGATGTGCGCCACTCCTCGAATATGGCTTGGACCGGGAGCCAGTGCGGCCAAGGCGGCAATCACCGGGGTCAACTCGCTAATCGCTCCCAAATCGACACTTGCCGGACGAATGCCCCGGCGGCCGCTGAGAGTTACCACGGGTTGCCCGTTTTGAGTGGAAAGCGAGGTTTTAGCCCCAAACGCCCGTAAGGATCCAAGGAGTTCATCCTTGGGTTGCACCGAGAACTGTGGCCAGGGAGCGGTGAGTTCTCCATTGGTGGCAAGCGCGACAGCTAAAAAGGTGGCGGTGTTGGTCAGGTCGGGCTCTATATGCATGTCGAGTCCGCGAATAGGCCCGGGGGAGACCGACCAGGCATATTCGGCTCGCTGTTGGGCAGCCACCCCGCTGCTGCGAAGCATCTGCAGCGTCATTTCGACATGTGGGCGCGAAGGCAGCGTTTTACCCACATGCGCGATTTGCAGTCCATTTTGAAAACGCGGGGCCGCTAGCAACAGGCCGGAAATGAACTGGCTAGATGCCGAAGAGTCCAGCCGCAGTCCGCCTCCGGAGATACTGCCATTACCGGTAATGGCAAACGGCAGCCGGGCATCGCTGGCCTTTGCCCCGAGGTTTCCCAGAGCTGTCAATAATGGTGCCACCGGACGCGCCGAGGCAGCCTCGTCGCCCACGAATCTGGTTGTCCCGTTGGCAAGCGCGGCAACCGCCGGCAAGAATCGCATCAAGGTGCCGGCTAGCCCACAGTCGATAACGCCGCCGGCGGCAATTTGCGTTGGGGGAACAACACGGATCTGCCCAGCGCCGAACTGCTCGACCTGAGCGCCCAAGACGGTAATCGCCCGCAGCATTAAATCGGTATCGCGCGCGCCAGGTAGATCATAGAGGGTGCTGGGCGTGTCGGCTAAGAGTGATAAGACGAGTGCCCGAGCAGCTGCTGATTTAGACCCGGGTAGGCGGATAGTCCCCACAACCGGTTCTCTAACGTGTGGAGCCGCCCAAAGGTCACTCAACAACTGTCCTCGCATGCATATGAGAGATTGTAGCGGCCAAGGTAGGGGAATATTTGGGAAACGCGGGACGTTATCATCAACATGACTGCCCTGCTGTTGGAGCGACCACAACTATTGAATAACGCAGAAAACCCGCTAGGGTTTGAGGTGATGAGTACGGACAGCTCCCAATTTGACGTCGATGTCGACGAAGCCCTGCTGGATGCCTCCGATGTGCCGGAGTATCCACGCTCTGCGGCGCATCTGCACGAGGAAACTCGAATAGAGCGCGGAGTTCGTTTTGAGCGCGAAGCGTTGGTGTATCTAAACCGTCTCTACGGTATGGCGCTTCGACTCACGCGAAATCCGATGGACGCCGAAGACCTGGTGCAAGACACCATGGTGAAAGCCTTCGCCGCTTTCCACCAATACAAGCCGGGTACG
>JAITSW010000206.1 GCA_031287505.1 Propionibacteriaceae bacterium | reverse complement strand
GCTGGCGAAGCAGCGAGCGTCCGTCCGGGCCTTCAACCCAGGGGATCTCCACATCTGCGCTGCGGGAATCCTCCAAAATATCGGGAGTGCCGTGAGCGAGCACTTGCTCGGTGGCAGAGAGCTGCCGGATGGCAACCGCACGCACCCGCTCTGGAGCTATTCGGATGAAATCCGAATAGATGGCCGGATCACGCTGGCCGTTATCGCCAACCAAGAGCCAAGAAATATTGGGAAAATCTTGGTTTAGCTGCAGCAGGGAGTTTGATTTATGTGCGGCCCCCGAACGGAAAAAACCGGTATTGGTCGGCCCCCAATCGGTGAGCAACGTCGGCCCCGGCGGGAAACGGTGCTTTTTGAGGAAGCGCACCAGGAAGGGTTGGGTATTCCAAGCTCCCGTCGAGACGTAGAAGACCGGGGCGTCCCCGCGTTCACCCGTCACCGTGCGAAATAGCTGCGCCATGCCGGGGATCGCCTGGCGGACAAATTCGTCTCGGATAAAGGAATTCCAGGCCGCAATAAAAAGCCGGGGCAACGAAGTCGCGATGACAGTGTCGTCGATATCTGAGATAAGCCCAAAAGTTTGCCCGTCGGGGATGATGTTGATTGGCGCTTGAACGGTTTTAGAGGCTCCGCATTGGATAGCCGCCTTCTGCCAGCCCGGAGGCAAACCGTGGTCGCGAACCCGGTAATCGATGTAGCCGCCGCGGTCTGTCACCGATTCGATGGTTACGCCGGGCAGCTTGATCGTGTACTTGGCCCGCACACAGGGCACGGTGATGAAATTGCGAAAACCCCGGCGTCTGGCAAAATCGTCGAAGACCTTGTCAAACCCGGTTTCAGAGTGCTTTCGGGCTAGCACAACCCGTCCGATAACCCGGGCAAATTTCGAAGAGCCGTAGCCGGTGTAGTAGATCACCTGCTCTTGCCAGCCCATGGCGCGCAGGATGTGCTCCAACCGTCGGTCAAATCGCTCTTCCAGGCGAGCGGCAATAAACGGACGAGTTCTCATGGCCACCAAGACTATCGACACTAGGATGGGAAAAAGAGCATATGCGTGTGGCGCGGACATTTGCAGCCGCTGAAAAGTCTTGAGTCTCACCCAAGACGAATTTGCGCCTTAGGCTCGAACATTTGGAAAAGAAGTGGGACGATAGTGAATGCGATGAGAACGCCGAAGGATTCTGACAATTTGGTAATTCCCGAATACGGCAGAGCGTCTCTGGTGGAGATGCTGCCGAGTATTGGCGCGCATTTGGGACTCAAAGGTGCTCAAGATTTTCTCGGTCTTCCGCAGACGGGAAAATACATCGTCTTACTAATTGACGGATTGGGCTGGTTCCAATTTCAAAAGTGTCTTGACTATTGCCCATTTCTGGCGCAACTGGGTGAGGTGGCCACCGGTATTACGGCTCCGCTACCGAGCACCACAGCCACTTCGATGACTTCTTTGGGTACTGGCTTGCCTCCGGGAAGCCACGGAGTCGCCGGATACTCTTTCCGCTATAACGGCGAACTTCTCAACGCCCTGCATTTTCCCAAGGACGTGAGGGGTCTAGATCTGCAACCGCAACTGACTTATGTGGAACGGCTGGTGTCCAGCGGTGTGAGTTTCTTTGTGGTTTCGCAACGCCGATTTGAAAAAAGCGGGCTCACTGAAGTTGCCTTGCGGGGCACCAAATTCTTGAGCACCGGGGATTCCCCATTGGTCGACACGCAAGCCGAGTTGGCGTTGGACGCAGCTGGGATGCCAGAAAGCGCGGTTGTCTTCGTCTACGAATCTCGTGTCGACAAAGCAGGGCATGCCTATGGGGTCGGGTCTGATGAGTGGCTACGCTCGCTATCGGCGGCGGATGTGTTGGGGCAAATGCTTTTTGAAGGGCTGGACGAAAACACCTCGCTCGTCATTACGGCAGACCATGGCATGGTAAACATTCCCAGCGAGAACCGGGTCACGGCTCAGGATTATCCCGATGCCCTTGATGGAGTTTCGCTGCTGGGCGGCGAGGGCCGATTCCGCCACATCTATACCGAGATTGGGGCAGACTCAAGCGTTGTGCAGGCTTGGGGGGAGATATTGGGCGATAGGGCTGAAGTCGTCTTGAAAGAGCAGGCAATCGCCGAAGGATGGTTTGGATCAGTCTCACCACAGGTAGCTGATCGCTTCGGAGATGTGTTGGTCGCCTGTCGGCGCGATTATGCGTTCATGACCAAGGAACAGCCCAACGAATATAAATTGGTGGGCATGCACGGTTCTCGCACTGCGGCAGAGTTGTTGGTGCCGTTGATTACCGGTACCAACAACTGAGTCAGTTCTCGCTCTTATTGCGCGGAGCGCCAAAAACAATTTCATCCCAACTGGGCACTTTTACCCTGCCATGTGATTTCTTGGCGGGTTTCTTTGCCGGTTTTGCTTTCTCAGGGGTTTCCGGCGCTCCGTCTATCAATGAGGGCTGGGAGGGCTCTGCGGCATCAATTGGCGTTTCCAACCCGGCCAGCTCGAGTTCCCCAAAATCCTCAAGGAATTCAGGCGAGACGACATCCGACGCTTCCCCGTCGGCTTGATCTTGGACGGCGGGCTGCCGGGCTGGCTTTTCCGGTTTTGACTCAAGCTGAGATTCATGGGTTTTGTCTTTAGCCGCAGTCTGGCTTAGCAGTCCGCGGTATATGGCCACCGAATCCTCGTCAAAGCTGGAGAGCATTTCGTAGAGCACGTCGATATTCGATTGCGGCTGAACGTAATCGTAGACGCCGTCGGCTTCGGCGAGGGTGAGTTCGCCTTCGGTGTAGGCGTCTGAGGTGTCATCGACCAGATCTACCAGCGAAGCGGTGTCTTGGTCGAGTTCATCGACTTCGTCTTCGGCTACGGCTGGTGCCAAGTGCGGGAACCAATCTCGCGGCAAAGCGCCATCCCATTCATCTTGGGTATCAGCCTTGGGTTGGAGAACTCGCACCAGCGCCAATTCTGGGTTGAGGTCCAATGTGGATTCGTCTTCGACCTTGCGAGTGTGTTTGGGCACGGCCTTGGGGGTGCGGATGCCGACGAGGAACGCGGCGTCGGGGTTGTCGGCTATCGAAAACCTGCCAGTTTGGTCGTAACGGAAGCGGGCTTGATGTCGATCGTTTTCGTCCCCGTAACTTGCCTGAACTATCCAGATGCGTTCTCGGGCTTTCCAAGCATCCCAATCTGTTTCGTCTGCGCTAATACCGTGCGCGGCCAGTTTGTCTCGTACCACCTGTCCAAGAGTGAGATGGGGGACGGTTTCATCGCCGCGGCGAACAGCTTGGCCTTGGGCTTGGATGGCCACGTGGTCACGTTCGGCGATGATGGGCACAACGAAGGCGGCTAGGCGTTCACGGCTCATCCCAGACTCTTCAGCTACATCCTCGAGTGAGGCACCGCCGCGTATGCGGGATTGAATCTCTCTTGGTGAGAGGACGCGTTCCATCTGAGCTCCGTAACTGGCCTATTCCTTGTAGTACATCGTAGTGGTAACCCAGACATAACTCTTATAAGCGCGCATCAGGGCTAAATGTGTACTTAACTCTGCGGCAAAGGTAGCCGGGCAAGCTGTGAATGCCAGACGATTTTGAGTGGCTTCGTCTCATGGGTATGAAATTGGGCTAGCATTCGTAAGACATTCGTGATATAACGTCCGGGCATAATAAAAATTGGATTTTGCGGCCGCCCAAGGCCAAATCTTCCAGCCCCTGATCGATAGGTAACACTTTATGGCTACAGACTACGACGCTCCTCGGAAGAACGACGAAGACCAGGAAGACAGCATTGAAGAGCTTAAAAGCCGGCGCAATGACAAGAACTCTGGGAAGGTCGACGAGGACGAGGTAGAAGCGGCTGAGTCTTTCGAGCTTCCTGGCGCAGATCTGTCACATGAAGAACTCACTGTTCGGGTATTGCCCCGGCAGGCTGATGAGTTCACCTGTGGCTCCTGTTTTCTGGTGAAGCACCGCTCGCAAATCGCGGCCGAAAAAAACGGTCAGTCCTTCTGCATCGACTGCGCAGCGTAACCCGTGCCCCTCTGGTCGCCCAGACCATTAGAATCGCGGTTATGAAACGCATTGAAGTCCCCGTCAAGATGCTTGATGCTGCGCTTGAAGTGCCGCGGTATGCGTGTTCTGGCGATGCCGGCGCTGATTTGCCCGCCGCGCAGGACGTCGTGATCCCCCCTGGCGAACGGCGTGTTGTCGGGACGGGCGTGGCGCTGGAGATCCCACAAGGTTGGGTGGGCTTGGTGCATCCGCGTTCGGGACTGGCCGCCCGTTCGGGGCTGACGATTGTGAACGCTCCGGGGACGATTGATTCTGGCTATCGCGGCGAGATCAAGGTGTGCTTGTTGAATACCGACCAGGTTCAGCCCGTTGAGCTTCGCCGCGGGGATTACATCGCCCAGATATTGTTCCAAGAAGTGGCTGGGGCAGATTTCATAGTTGTGGAAGACTTATCGGAATCCGACAGAGGCACCAAGGGTTATGGTTCAACTGGTGGAGTTGACGCCTGGCGAGAGGTGCCGGCTCAAAAGAAAAAGTAGATAGGAATCGAAGTGGGATTGTTTCGCAAACACACCGAGGCAGATAACGAGATGGCGGCGCTCATCGCCGAAGCCGAAAAGCGGGGAGCTGCCGATGATGCCCAGACAGCCGCGCAAGCCTACTCCGAAGTAGACGCCGAGGATTTAGACGACGACTTCGAGGATTTGCAAAACGGCCAAGCGGGCGAAGCAGGCGAATCGGCAGGTTCTGTCGGTGCCGGGTTGGACGGTGAAGACGACGATTTTGAGTTCGACGACGAGGTGGGCGAGGATAATCTGCGAGCCGACGGCCCGTTCGATATCGAAGAAGTTGATCTTGATGACGGCGTCACCCGCATTGATCTGGGCGCGCTGGTTGTCACTCCTGTTCCTGACTTCGGGTTGCAGTTGCTAGCCGACCAGAAGACCAAGGCGGTCAAGGCAATCACGGTTACCTGGAAGCAGTCTGCGATGGAGGTCAGCGTTATCGCGGCTGCCACTTCTGGCGGTACCGCGGCCGAGCTCGCCGAAGACATTACCGTGGTGGCGGAAAATGCCGGTGGTTCGGTGGAAGAAGAGGAAGGGCCATTTGGCCTGCAGCTCAAGCGCGTCGTCCCAGTCAAGAAGGAAGGCAAGGAGCAGCTCTATCATGTATCCAGAATCTGGCTTGTGGAGGGGCCTAGGTGGGTACTGCAAGCTACTGTTCTGGGAGCTGCCGCCATATCAGAAGACGACTCAACGCTGACGGTGCCTTTTGCGGAGTTCTTGCGGAATTTGGTCGTGCGCCGAGGTGAACTGCCCGTCGCCCCCACAGACATCGTCCCGATGAGTCTGCCAAGCGAGGAATGACATGGCATTTCGCAATCCGTTTAAACGGGTCTTGGGCAAGCGTGACGCGCAGCCGCTAAATGTGTCGGGCCGGGAGCGCAACTCAGATGACCAAGCGGCCTTAAACCCTAAGAACGCATCACTTGAAATTGCTCCGATTTCCACTCTCAAACTTCGCGAAAAAGTGCGGGTCAAAGGCACTATCGCCGAACTCACCGTCCGGGAGCGCAATGGCACCCCATGGTTGGAAGCCAAGCTAAAAGACATTAGCGGTTCGGTTACTTTGGTTTGGATGGGCCGCTATGAGATACCCGGGGTTCTGACTGGCGGCCAATTGGTCGCCGAAGGGCGCTTGACGGACATTGACGGAGTTCAGCGGATTTACAACCCCTACTACGAGCTTATTAGTTAGCAGCTTGGCGTTTGCCTGCGGGTCAGTTGGCGGGCGTTCCTGTGGGAGCTGCGCCCAAGATTTCGCCGGGCAGGGTATTCGCGGGCACCAGGTAGCGGGCTAAATCGGTTTCCCAGGCTGGATCGCACAAAAAGAGCAGCTCATCCCGGGCTCTTAGCACGCTGTCTTCTTTGGGGGCTTTCGCCACCCCTTCGCGCATGATCGCAACCAAGACGGCATCACCGGGCAATGTCAGATCCGAGACGACGGTGCCAGCCCGGGGGGATTCCTCTGGCAAGGTCATTTCGACGAGGTTTGTCAGCCCGCCGCGGAAACTTAGCAGTCGCACCAAGTCGCCGACAGAAACCGCTTCTTCAACGAGGGCACACATGAGCCGCGGAGTTGAGACGGCAACGTCAACTCCCCACTGGTCGTTGAACAGCCATTCGTTAGCGGGATGGTTCACCCGCGCCACCGTGCGCGGGACGCCAAACTCAGTCTTGGCCAGCAGCGCATGCACCAGATTGGCTTTGTCGTCGCCGGTGGCGGCAATAGCCACGTCGCAGTTTTCCAGGCCGGCTTCCTCTAAAGAAGACACCTCGCAGGCGTCTGCCAAAAGCCAATCCGCATCGGGAACGGTTTCTGGGCGAATGGCTGCGGGGTCTCGGTCTACCAGGAGAACTTGATGCCCGTTGCCCAGTAACTCCACAGCGATTGAACGTCCGACATTTCCGGCTCCTGCAATAACTAAACGCATGCCAACCCCCTAGCGGTCTGTCGGTGCCTTGGAGAAGATTTCTTCAACATCTCCAACTTGTTCATTTGTGAGTGCGGCATAGATTAAGTCGCCATCTTGGAAGACAGTCTGGGGCGTCGGAACCATGCCAGCGCCAAAACGCAGCACAAAGGGGATGCGGCAGCCGGCAATGCCCTCCATCTGGCTGAGCTTTCGCCCCACCCATCCAGAATTCACGTAAACCTCAACTAGCCGCACCGAGCCAGAGGGATCTCGCCACAAGGGCTCAGAGCCCGTAGGCAGTAATCTGCGGGAAATCTGATCGGCGGCCCAACGCACGGTTGCCACGGAGGGGATGCCAAGACGTTCATAGACTTCAGCCCGGCCTTGGTCATAGATTCGGGCGACGACGTTGTGAACCTCAAAGGTTTCGCGCACCACCCGAGCCGAGAGAATGTTGGAATTGTCGCCGCTGGAAACAGCGGCAAAGCCATCGGCCCGCTCAATACCGGCCTTTTTCAGGACATCGCGATCAAAGCCGATGCCTTTTACCGTCTTACCTTGGAAATCCGGGCCCAGCCGCCGAAAAGAATCTTGGTCAATGTCGATCACCGACACCGAATGTCCGCGATATTCCAGCCCGCGGGCGAGGAGTGATCCGACTCGGCCACATCCCATAATAACGATATGCACGTTTGCTCTGCCTCCTAAGCTCCTTGCAAAAGACTACTCTAGCTAATAGCAATACCCTTAGTAGGATCAGGAGAATGATGGCTCGAACAGATCATGAGCTTGCCGACGCCCAAGTATTTACCGGTGCCCGGGTGGCTTGGACGTACCTTGGCGCGCTTGCGGCGGCAGTGGTCGGCGCGGTGTTTGCGCTGATCCTGGCGCAGTTTGTGCCGCAATTGTCTTGTTCTCGTTTCGCTGCCGATTCGATTGACGCGGTATTGTCCTGCGAATTGAGCGTCGATATAGCTCTGTTTGGGGTTTGCTTCATCTTGGGCTTTGCGGCTTTGGTCAAGCCGCTGAAATTGGGTTGGTGGGTATTGGCCCCCTTTTTCGCGGGCGTGTTTGCCTGGCTTTGGATCGGACGCCTCGACGCTTGGTGGTGGTGGGTGCTTCCGGTGCTCTTGCCGGCTCTTGCCGCGCTGGCCAGCGCTCGCTGGTTTTCTGGTCGTGGTGAGCTCATCCAGCGTTGTGTTTTGGTATTTGGCACCCTGATAGCGGTGTTGGGGTTTGGCGTTTCGATAGTTTCCGGGTAGGTTGACACTCCCTTTGTCCCAGATACTTCCCGCCAACCTTGCGGATGCGACTAAGCTAGTCGGGTGCCCAAGCTGTCCGAGATTCGCCAGCCGGATGACCTATCCGAACTCTCGCAAAAGGAAATCACAGATTTAGCTGCCGAGATTCGATCCTTTTTGATTTCCAAGGTTTCTAAGACCGGCGGTCATTTGGGCTCTAACTTGGGTGTTGTCGAGTTGACGCTGGCGTTGCACCGGGTTTTTGATTCCCCCGGCGATGCGATCATTTTCGACACCGGACACCAAAGCTACGTGCACAAGATATTGACAGGTAGACAAGACCGGTTTGACACCCTGCGGCAAAAAGGCGGAATTTCGGGATATCCGAGTAGAGCCGAATCTGCCCATGATTGGGTGGAGAATTCGCACGCGTCCGCATCCCTGTCGTGGGCCTATGGCCTTGCCGAGGGTTTCAGGCTTCGCGGTGAAGACCGTCATGTGGTGGCTGTTATCGGCGACGGAGCCCTGACAGGCGGCATGGCGTGGGAGGCGTTAAACAATCTTTCGACCAATGAAGACCTCAAGCTGGTTATCGTCGTCAACGATAATGGACGTTCATACACTCCAACTGTAGGCGGCCTGGCAACCCAACTCTCTATGTTGGGAACCCAGCTGACGGCTATTCGAACCGACCGCCGCTATGAGCGGCTTTTACAATGGGCGAAGCGGCTAGTTCGACGCACTCCCGTCGTTGGGGAGCCTCTTTATGGGCTACTGCATGGCTTTAAGGCTGGGGTGCGAGATGTGCTCGTCCCCCGTAGCCTCTTTCCAGACTTGGGATTGAAGTACGTCGGCCCGGTCAATGGCCATGACGAGCAGGCAATAGAACAGGCATTGCAACGCGCGAAACAGTTTGAGGGGCCGGTGATTGTGCATGTCATCACCGAAAAGGGTCGCGGCTTCGAGGCTGCCGAAAAGGACGAACGTGAACATTTCCACTCAGTGGGGAGTTTCAACGAGGCCAGTGGTGAGCCTTTGGAAGCTGACGGCAAACGCCGCTTTGGAGATGTTTTTGCCGAAGAGTTGCTCAGCATTGGGCAAGAAGATGAATCCGTTGTGGC
>JAITSW010000201.1 GCA_031287505.1 Propionibacteriaceae bacterium | reverse complement strand
GCCGGAGTCAGACTCAATGTAGACGGCGCTGCCGCAGAAGTGTCGGTCAGCACATACGCCTCGCCGACGCTCGCCCCAGAGGGAACGGTGGTGTAGTGAATGCCCGCCGGCAGCTCGTCTTCGACGGAATCCAAGGTGAGATAGCCGGTGCCGGTGTTCTTGACCGTCAACTGATATGGCACCACATCAGCCGTGTTAGGGCCATCGCCGGGGTAGACCAGCGATTGCCCATAATTGGCCAGCTTGTTGATTCCGAGCGTCTTCGTTCCAGCGTTCCAGCTAAACGGAGCCTGGGCCAGCGAAACGACGGGATTTCCGGGCAGAGCGGGTGTGGCAGCTTCAGCGGACGCCCCATTAATAGCCGAGCCGTCGAAGGTCACCGGGCCAGATCCGTCCAGCTTGTTATTCCGAAGCCTCGCGGTGAACGCCACCTGAGCATTCCAATAGGGGCCAAATTCTTGCGCAGTGGCATCACTTCTTGAAAAGGCCAGCCGGATGCCCTGGATATTGGGATACTCCGCCTGCGGAACAGGCACCACAGCCGTGTCCGAGGGTGTTCCAACCTGCCATCCAAGTGGTTTGCCGTCGAAAGCCCCGTAGACCGATACCTGGATCTGATCTGCGGTGTCGGGCTTTACCACCTTTGCCGGATCCAATCCGATGAATTCGACGTTATTCCAAAAGTCGTCGGAAGTAGGCGTAATGGGGACGGTAACGGAATCAGTGAGGGTGACCGATGTGGCCTTCACCGTCGACCCTGTCGAATCGCCGGTGAGAGTGACGGTGAAGGGGGTATCCCTATTTGGCTCAGTCACCGAGCTGGCGCTGATGCCCTTGGTCGCTCTTACCCTCAGATTCCCACCGGAGAGGTAGATATCGCCAGATGCCGCAGCAACACCGTCAGCCCCATGGGCTTCGCCTTTGGCATACTGAATGGGATCATAGGATTGCGCGACCGCCGTATTGCTTACCGCAATCGGGCTGGCATTCACTTCGAGAACTTGCTGCGCGCGCGACCCGCGGTAATACTTTCGCGCTTGCACCCCGAGGGTGATGGCGAGGTTGTCCGCTTGGCTGATGGTATTGCCGTCAACCTGCGGATCAGAGCCTTGGAAGGTCACGGAAATGCCGATCACGTTGGCCAGAAGTTTCGCCATCTCTTGCGGATCGTCAACAGCGAGTTTGTTCAGGCTCTCAGCATTCGTAGAAGTGAATTCCACCGATCCCGGGTCTGTGTCACCGGCGCCATGTTTGTAATGCAACAGCCAAACCGTTGTCTTGGCTAGATCGATTTGCGAGGGAACCGCAGAATCGGCAATGCGGATGGTCGTGGCGGTAAACCGGTCAAAAAATGACCCGGAGGTGAGGAACCCGTCGATATATGGATCACCCGAGTTCGGGCTCAGCGCCGAGTAGGGATTGGCCACAGCTAGATCGGGAGAGATCTGCGTCGTATTGGCAGCGATAATATTTAGATCCGAAGCGCCTTTGGGCAGTGCCGGTTCGGTGACCCGCACATATGAAACATCCCCTAGAGACTTATTGCTTGCAGTCAGCGTAATCGTTGACGTCGGATAGGAAGCCTCGGGCACGTCGGAGTCAGTGGGCAGCAATAGCGGGTTGGCGGCGGCACCCGATGAAAAGGCCTCACTCAGGCCGACCACTGGAACCGTCTCCACAATGGGGATACTGGCCTTTGACGCGGTCGTCGTGGCCGAAGCCGCAGGGTTTACCGGAGTCGAAGTGATTGAGGCCGCGTTCTCCACCCAGCCCGTCTCAAACCCCGGGTCGGCAAGCTTGGGACGGTTGTAGGTGTTCTTGAAAGTCACCCACGGATCAAGGGTGCTTGTGGTTCCAGAACGCTTCTTGTCCCTGAGTTGCCAATCAAAAACGAATGCGCGGTTTGGGTTTTCCGGCGTACCGGAAGTGGCCGTGACGCCTGATCCCACTTCCGGGGCGTACGGGTCGCTAGTCGCGGTGCGGGCTAGATCATTTGGCCCTACGGTTATCCGCACACCTGTCGTGCTCAGTTGCTCCTGCGCGGTGAGCGCATAGCCCGCAAACCCGCCATTAGCCGTTCTCCATGACCCGCCTGGGGCTGGAACCTCTTCCCATCCGGGAGTAGCGGCGAGGGAGTTATACAACTCCACTTTGGTGACCTCGTCATACTTCAGCGCCCAAGTATTTGTATAGGTGGCAGGACTGCCCGTTATGGAAATGGGTTGGATGCGAGTCAGGTTGAACGCGTCAAACACCGTCTTCGATGGGTCGGAGACATCAGAGGCTGGATCTAGAAGTTGGATTTCCGATGTGCCCACTGCCGCATCCCACAGCAAATTGGTGGAGCGGCTCTGATGTGTCTGCCCGGAAACCGTGTCTGGGGCGATCCATTTCTTGAGGAGATTTGCCGTCGGGTTCGGAATTCCCCCTGGAGGGGTGCCGCCACCGCCGCCGCCTCCTCCTCCGCCACCGCCGCCGGAGACAAACCCCGAACCCTCGCCAATCCCATCATCTGCTAGTTCGACACCCTCGTCGGTGGGAGCGGTGGCCGAAGCCTGGGCATGGTTGACAAATGGGGTGGTGGGATCGGCTCCAGTGCTAATGCCGGCATCAGAGCGAAGGGTGGCACGGGCAGTGAAAGCCACATACGGGTTGACATCTTGAGAGGCTGGGAACCCAAGCGGGTTGTCGAAGGTGAATCGGATGCCGGCTACCGTGTCGGGGGTCAAACCCAGCCCGTTGAGCAGGCCCAAGGTAGCCACCGAACTCAAAGAGTATGAGACACTCTGATTTGTGTCATTCTTGGTAGTGACGAGTTCTACCCAATCTGCCGGGGACGAAACCGGATACTTGAGGACTTCGATTTTGAGCGTCGTATTGGCAGGTATTGGCGTGGCGGGAATGGAAGCCAAGTTGAAGGCATCCCAAAAATCGTGGCTAGTGGCCGAAGCACCGGCAGACAAGGCGTCGGTAACCTGGATGTGGTTGGGCCTGACCAGCGGATTGTTGCCTTTGGCGATGGCGTGCAGGCTCGTTATGGCGCGGTCTCCGGGAGAAACGGCTGTCCAAGTGGGTTGGATCGTCTTTTCGAGGGTGACATCAACCTTTGGGATGACTACGCCGTTGCGTATTGTCTGAGAGCCCGTTTGAGTGCCTGTCTCCGCGTCGAGGTCGGTCACGGTGGCGCTCGCCGCATTAGAAGGAGTTCCGTAGTCGGTCTTTCCCGGGATTAGCTTGATCCGGAAGGTGACCGGAATACCCACTTGGGCATTCGCGCTCAAGTGATCCGCCGAGGTTCCCGGGCTGGTGAAGTTGAACGTGAAGCCGGTGACCTGGGCAGGAGTGCCGAGAGTTGGCGCCGGGATCGGGTCTGAAGCAGAAAAACTTATGGCCTGGGTTGTTCCGTTCGAGAACGAATACTCGATATTTGCGCCGTCAGCTCCTGCCGGCCAGGTGAAAGGCGTAGCGAAATTCACGAATTCAAAACCTTGGGCGGTGAAGTCTTTGTCGCTGACGCTGATCGATGAGATTGGATCCGAGCCAGAGGTGTTACGAGCGGTGATCGTGGATTGGAAGTTATAGCCTGCGACAACTTGCGAGGGAAGGGTTTTCGTCACAGTGACGCTCGGATTACCTGTCTGAACTGTGTACGCGGCAGTGCTTGAAGCTGTCTTTTCAACATCTTCGAAAGCGAGGGTGGCCACAGCCTCGTTAGACACAGTTGTCGAGTCGCCTTTTTTAGAGAAATCCTTAGCAGATTCCCGACCTTGCGCCCGCTGTGTGACTTGGAACGATATCCCCAATGTCGCGTTGACCGCAACGGCCGGGGTGGCACTGTAGGAGGCCCGCAATCCGCCCACCTCGCTCTCGCCTACCCCCGCCGGCAACTCGCAGACGGTAGCCGGGACACCTTCAACCCAGTTCCATTCTCCCGAGCGCAGAACGTAGGCGTCAATGCGCACCGTAGGCACGGCAGCCGAAAGGCCACAGCTGGCAAAGGACTTGAAATCCACCAATTCGAACGGGTTGTTTGCCCCCAGGGTGGTTGCCGCATCAGGAGCGACGCTGGGATCTTGAAGCACCAGCGAAGAAGCCGGGACATTGGAAGTGTTGAGATTACGCGCGGTGAGGGTAATCACGGAATCTTGCCCAACGCCGGCAGCGGCAGGCGTCCAGCTCTTTGCCAGAGTCGCGTTGATCACCGGGGTTACGCTCAAAGTCACCGACGCCCAATCCTCATCGTCAGCGGAATTATCAGCAGTCGCTTTCGCCGAGTTTTTTATCTCGGAGCCGACGATGGCATCCGTTGGCTTGAGCGTTGTGGGAACGAGCAGCGTGTAAGACAGATTGAGAGTCTCGGGAGCGGCAAGCCCCCGCTTCTCCCCCGGCCCTGCCAACGCCTCGGTTGCCGTCAAACGCACCGAGGTATCGGCGGTAACCTGGCTTGGAGCTGTCTCGCTGGCAACCCCCGCCACCGTCCACTCCGTTTCGTAGGAGGCGGCCGGCGGCGTGACACCGGCACTGACCAAGGCGAATCCGGCAAATTCCGCCGGGAGTTGGTCAACCACCGACGCGTTGACGCAGTCCTGCTCGGAGCATTGCAGCGTAACCGAGTAGCGAAGCGAATCCCCAGGCTGCAAAGTGGCCGACTTGGCGCCATTCACAGTTTTGGAGACACTGAGATAGGGCGCTGGCGCCGCCTGCGCCACGGGTATCGGAGCTGCTACTCCGGTGAGCGCTACCGCAAGTGCGAAAACGGCAAAGAACCTAAAATTTGTGCGCATAACGCGTCTGTGCATTATTCCATCTCCCTTAAACCACCCCAGGTGGACGGATGTGCAATTTTAGCGCAAGAAAACCCTGCAAAATTGCGTGTCTACAACTCGAACAATACCATTGGCAATCGGCGCTTGCCTATATCCCGAGAGCACTTTCTATGCCGATGGTCAGACCGGGGCGCTTTACCACCTCGCGCACGCCGAGCAAGACGCCTGGCATGAACGAGATGCGGTCTAGCGAATCATGGCGAATCGTCAGCGTCTCACCCTCGGCTCCGAAGAGAACCTCTTGATGGGCGATGAGGCCGCGCA
>JAITSW010000078.1 GCA_031287505.1 Propionibacteriaceae bacterium | reverse complement strand
TCTCGCCCCTTTTATGGCTCAGATCGCAATGATCGTGGCTCTCGTCCCGCTTATAGTCGCGATGACCGCTCTAACCGGGGTAGCCACGGGCGCGACCGCGATGACCGGCAAGATCGTCGTTATGATCGCGAGGGGAAGTCAAGGTATGACCGTCCCGAAGAGCCTCAGCTTCCACGTGAT
Organism: Propionibacteriaceae bacterium; assembly: GCA_031287505.1. Taxonomy (GTDB): domain Bacteria; phylum Actinomycetota; class Actinomycetes; order Propionibacteriales; family Propionibacteriaceae; genus Propionicimonas. The sequence goes on along the minus strand of JAITSW010000078.1, from coordinate 4,073 downwards.
TTAGATCTCAAAGACCTCCCCCGCGGTGTTCGCGCCGAACTCAAGGGTTTGAGCATCCCCAATGCAGAGGCAGTCGGAGGGCATCTGTTAATGGCTGGCCGTTTGGTCGACGAAGATCCCCAAACTGCGCTACAGCATGCTCAGGCTGCCAAGAATCGGGCACCGCGTCTGCAGATAACCCGGGAAGCCCTCGGGGAAACCGCCTACGCGGCGGAACGTTTTGACATAGCGCTCACCGAGTTTAGGGCTGTGCGGCGGATGAGCGGTGCAGACGACTATCTGGCTGCCATGGCAGATTGCGAACGTGCTCTCGGGCGCTCTGAGGCTGCTCTCAAGCTCGTCAAAGAAGGCCTGGAAAAGAGTTCAAGCGTCTTTGACACGGTAGAGCTGCGGCTAGTGGAAGCCGGTGTGCGGGCAGAACGCGGGCAAATCCGAGAGGCGGCTCGGCTGTTGGAGGCTGAAATACAAAACACTGGCACTCGGGGCTCCAAGCAGGCCCGGGCTCGGTTGCGTTATGCCTACGCCGATCTCCTCGACCGCATCGGGGACAAAGAAGGTGCCGAAATTTGGTTCAAATCTGCGGCAATCCTCGACCCAGGAGAAGAGACAGACGCCGCCGAGCGCCTGGCGGCTTTGCAGGGGGTGGTCATTGAATATGACTATGACGAAGATGATGAGGTTGAGGACGTAGAAGGGGGCGAAGATGGTTTTGCCGAAGAAGTCGTTGTTGTCGACTGGGAAGACTCCGCCAGCTTGCCTGAGATTGCGGTGGCTCAAGAGCAGGGCTTCATTGATTTGATTGTCGAGATGGCTCAAACCGGTAAAGGCGCCTAATGGCTTTCCGGCTTGTTGATGCTTATGATGCGGTGTTTTTTGACCTCGATGGGGTCATCTATCTAGGCCCGACGGCGATTCCCGGGGTTGCTGAGGCCATATCGCAACTATCAGAGCTTGATGTTCCGCTTATGTACGTCACAAATAACGCGGCTCCCAGCGCGCAGGACGTCGTTTCTTTACTGAATGGGCTGGGTCTGCCAGCTGTCCTTGACGAGGTGCTCACTTCGGCTCAGGTGGCTGCCGAGTATTTGCCACGCGAGTTGGAGCCGGGTTCAAAGGTTTTGATTGTCGGTTCTGAGTATCTTGCCCAGGTGATTGAGCTTGCCGGCCTAGTGCCGGTGTTTTCCGCCGATGACGAACCTGTTGCGGTGATTCAGGGCTACAACCCGAAATTGAACTGGTCGATGCTGGACGAGGCAACTCTCGCGATTGAGCGTGGAGCTACTTGGTATGCCTGCAATGATGACAGTTCGCGTCCTAGCGAACGCGGCACAGTACCCGGTGTGGGCGGGGGAATTGCGTTGATTTCCACCGCCATCGGCGGCGCGCCCAAGACATTCGGTAAGCCGTTTACCCCGATGATGGAGGAGGCGGTGCGGCGCACCGGAGCTAAGCGGCCCATCTTCGTCGGTGATCGGGTAGACACCGATATTGCCGGCGCGAACGCTGCGGGGATTGATTCGCTGCTAGTTTTCACCGGCGTCCACGGCAAAGCAGATCTAGTTAGCGCAAAAGAAAATGCCCGTCCCACGGCAATCGGAGGCTGCATTGGGGCGCTACTGGAGCCGCCACGCACCCTGACCCTTTCAACCGGCGGCGCCAAGTGTGGGAAACAGTTGGCCGCGGTGCGAGACAAAGCCCTGGTAATCGAGACCCGCCCCGAGGCTCAAGCAGAGCAACTGGATGCGCTCTGGGCACTGGCAAATCTCAGTTGGTCTCGTCCGGGCTCCACTACCACAAAGGCGCTTCGCGCGCTCACCGAACTGAAGTAACGTCTCACTCAACTGAGTGGGAGTGTCCATTTTGTGGAGGACTGCTCAAAGCTGCTCATGACGCGCAAAGACCAAGGTATTCTGCAACGGAATCAAAAACCGGATAGAAATGGAAGACAAATGAAGACCCGGAACCATCCCGCCGTCGATCTAGCGCTCGTTGCGGTATTTGCCGCGTTGATTGCTGTTTGCACAGTCGTCGGGGGCGTCGAATTGCCTTTTGGGGTAGCTCTCACCTTGCAGACTTTGGGCGTCGTTCTCACTGGCTTGGTGCTCGGACCCTGGCGTGGTTTCTTGGCTGTCTTGCTCTACCTAGTGGTGGGTTTTGCGGGGCTTCCGATATTTTCGGAGGGTTCTGGCGGACTAGGCGTTCTCGCAAGCCCATCCATGGGCTATCTGTTGGCTTTCCCATTTGGGGCGTTGGCGGCTGGCGCGTTGGCGGCTCTGTCGGTACGGCGGGGACTGAAGGGACGCTATATCTGGATCACCCTCTCAGGGCTGGTCGCCTCGTTGATTGTGATTGGGATTCCCGGAATCGTGGGAATGTCCGTCATAGCGCAGGTAGATCTCGTTACCGCGTTTATCTGGAATCTTGCCTTTGTTCCCGGTGATGCGATCAAGTGTGTGATTGCGGGAATCATTGCGGCGGCGGTAAACAAGGCTTTTCCGGCGCTGCTGGCAGCTCCGCAGCCGGCTGCTATCTCTGCTTAGCAATTTCTAAAACTTGAGCGGATCTAGGTGTGATTGAGTTCCAAAATGTCTCGGTGCAGGTGGCAATTCCCCAAGCCGGCGGTAAAAACAGCTCTAAGACCCTGCTTGAGGGAATAAACCTCACCCTTGAAGAGCATCGGGTGGCTGTCATTGGCGCGAATGGCTCGGGCAAATCGACCCTGTTGCGCACGATAAACGGCCTGGTGGCACCCAGTTCAGGTCAAGTGTCCGTCAATGGGCTGGATACCGTAAAGGACGGTAAAAAAGTCCGCTCCCAGGTCGGGTTCATCTTCACCGATCCGCTATCGCAGCTCCTACTCTCCACTGCGGTAAATGACATCGAGCTGTCTTTACGGGCGAAAATCAAGAATCGGGGCGAGCGTCGAGAACGCGCTCTGGCTCTCCTCGCCGAACGTGGCTTAGCCAATACCGCCGAGCAAAGCATCTACGATCTTTCGGGAGGGGAACGGCAGTTGGTCGCGTTAACGTCGATTTTGGCGTTGGAGCCCGATGTCATCGTCGCCGATGAGCCCACCACGTTGCTCGATTTGAAGAACAAATTCCTAGTGGGTAGGGCACTAGCCTCCTTGGAGCAACAACTCGTCATCGCCACCCATGATCTTGATCTGGCTGCCAAAGCCGATCGGGTCTTGGTCGTGCATGAGGGAAGGATAGTTGCCTCTGGCGTCCCACAGAACTGCATTGACTACTACTGGGAATTGATGTCCAAGTGAACAAAGTCTTCTGCCTATATGTGCCGGGGGACTCGCTTCTCCATCGGCTAGGCGTGGGGTGGAAGTACGCCGTCATGGCAGCGATGGTGATTTCGGGCGTTATCGTCTCAGCTTGGTGGTTTACGCTTTCCCTGCTTGCTATTTCGGTGATCTTGGTTCTTCTCACAGCCGTCCCGCCCAGATTCGGGCTCCAAATGTCTTGGGCTTTGATCTTGGTGGCTGTTCTCCTGGTGGCCTATCAAAGCTTTACCGGCAAACCTTTGACCGGCGTGGTGATTGCCGGGAACCTCATCATGGCTGTCTATGCCTCTCGAATGCTCACCATCTCCACACCGGAGAGCGTTCTTATTGACGCTCTCATTTCAGCGGCTTCTTTTTTGCGCGTTTTTCGCGTCAAGCCGGAGAAAGTCGGACTGGCAATTTCGATCATGATCAAGTCGATTCCCATGTTGCTGGATTTGTTTACCGGAATTCAGCAGGCGGCCATGGCCCGGGGACGCGGCCGAAACCTCGCGGCGATAGTCACGCCCTTTGTGGTGCGAACGGTCGCTTATGCCCAAGAAACCGGTGCGGCACTGGCTGCCCGCGGGTTGGGTGAGTGATTTTCGCGCTGTCCGCAAATTCGCCTGTTTCGCGCTATGGGTGTCCGCAGATTTCCAGGGACTGGGTTAGGCTTAGCTGGTGAGCGGAGAACTAGCTGCCGGGCAGGCTCCAAACGAGTGCGCGGTTACCGCCCCTCCGATTACCGGAATCGATGAAGTTGACGCTGCTTTGGCATCGGTGGATTTGAGCGGTTCGG
>JAITSW010000182.1 GCA_031287505.1 Propionibacteriaceae bacterium | reverse complement strand
TGCTATCTTGGATTGAAGGACGTCCCTCCCACCCGGGTGGATTTCGCCTCGGCTTGGCAGATTCAACAGCTTCTCCACACCCAAGTTGCCAACGGCGAAATCGGCACCCAAGTGCTTTTCGCCGAACACAATCCGGTCTACACCGCAGGACGGCACTCGCTGGCCGAAGAGTTGCCCAAAGATGGGACACCGGTGGTGAGCGTCAACCGCGGCGGAAAGACCACCTGGCATGGGCCTGGGCAGTTGGTCGGCTATCCATTGATGTTTATCCCACAGGGTATCGGAGCAGTGGATTATGTCCGACGCATCGAAGAGGCCTTAATGCGGGTGCTACTTGAATACGGGCTGGCGTGCGGCCAAGTGCCTGGACGCACCGGCGTGTGGTTGCCTCCAAATGGTGCGAATCCTTTGCGCAAAATCGCCGCAATCGGCGTCAGAATAGCCCGTCAGACGACGCTGCAAGGCTTCGCTCTGAACGTCGACAACGATTTATCGCCTTTCTCAAACATCATTCCCTGTGGCATCTCAGATGCTCCGGTGACTTCGATGGCTGTTGAGCGCGATGGCGCAGCCCCGCCCCTAGTCGAGATCGCCACCCTATTGGAAGCCCACTTAAGCGAGTTACTTCGATTTGAGCCGGCAGCAGCGATTCCAGACGACGGGTTAGACTATGCGGGTGTCTGATTTAGCCCCAAGACTGCTACGTGTTGAGGCGCAGAATTCTCAAATACCGACGCCGCCAAAACCCGAATGGATAAAGAACCGGGCAGTGCTCGGCCAAGACTACCGCCAGCTACAGCTACTGGTGAAAGACGAAGGCCTGCACACGGTCTGCCAAGAGGCGGGTTGCCCGAATATCTATGAGTGTTGGGCTGATCGGGAAGCCACTTTCCTGATCGGCGGAGATTCTTGCACCCGGCGCTGCGACTTTTGCCAGATTGAATCGCGCAGGCCCGCTGGCTATGACACTGACGAGCCTTGGCGAGTGGCTGAGTCGGTACGGAAAATGGGGTTGCGATATGCCACCATTACCGGAGTTTGCCGAGACGACCTCCCGGACGAAGGCGCTTGGCTCTATGCCGAGACCATCGAGAAGGTACACGAGCTGAATCCCGGGGTCGGCGTGGAGATGTTGGCTCCCGATTTCTCAGGCAGACCCGGGTTGCTAGCGCAGGTCTTCGCCACGACCCCGGAAGTGTTCGCCCATAATGTCGAAACCGTCCCGCGGATCTTCAAGCGCATCCGCCCCGGTTTCAATTACCAGCGTTCGCTAGATGTGCTTTCTGCCTCGCGCGCTGCCGGGCTAATCACGAAATCAAATCTGATCTTGGGAATGGGCGAGACAAATGAAGAGGTTGTCGCGGCTTTGCGGGATCTGTTTGACGCTGGCACTGAAATCATCACGATTACGCAGTATCTACGTCCTTCGGTGCGACATCACCCCATCGATCGTTGGGTGACCCCCGCTGAGTTTGACGAACTAGCCCTGGCAGCAGCCACAATTGGATTCGCCGGCGTTCTCTCCGGGCCGCTGGTGCGGTCGTCCTACCGCGCCGGACGACTATACTCCCAGGCAGTGAACGCCCGAGCAAATAAATAAATGGAGCAAGAAGATGGCAAGTGAGAAGGCCAAGGCCCTCGCGGCACAGCAAAAGGCCGAGAAAAAGGCCGCAAAGCTGGCCAAAAAGAACTCAAACGACCCCAAAGACTGGGGCTTTGTAAAGCAGATTACGCAGACCTATAAAGTCACCAAAGAGCAAAACCCGAAAACTGGGATCTATATGCTGGCGCTGTGGGCTGGCGTAGTCGCAGTGGCAACCCTGGTCGGCTTGCTCCTGTTGCCCCCATGGTGGATGTGGGTCATTCTGGGCATTTTCGGCGGCCTGACTGCTGATCTGTATTTGCTCACGCACTTGGCCAAGAACGCCACCTATAAGCGCTACGAAGGCCAACCCGGCTCGGCCGAGGTCGCCTTTGGGATGTTGAACAAAAAGAAATACCTGTACCAGGTCGCCGTGGCCTACAACAAGCAGTTGGATTTGGTGCACCGGGTGCTTGGCCCAGGCGGCATCATGCTCGTCGGCGAAGGCTCTTCCGCACGCTTGCGTCCGCTCCTAGCCGCCGAGGTTCGCAAGCACGAGCAGATCGCCTATGGCGTTGTGGTGAAAACTGTCATCGTCGGCAAGGGCGAGGGGTTGGTGCCGCTGGATAAGCTCGCGGCGTACATCAAAAAGCAACCCAAAGCGGTTGACAAGCAACAGATCAGCGAGACCAAAGCTAGGTTGAAGGCGCTGGATGCCATCCGTCCCAAGGTGCCGATCCCCAAGGGCCCAATGCCAGCGGCCAAGGGCGTTGGCCGGGCTCTGCGTGGCAGATAGGACATATGCCTAGCCTGGTCAACGCCGAGAGAATCTCAGTTGCCTTCGGCACCCGGATTTTGTTGGACGCGGTCTCGCTGGGGCTATCCTCCGGCGATGTCATTGGAGTGGTGGGTCGCAATGGCGATGGCAAGAGTTCACTGCTGAAACTTCTCACCGGGCGTATCCAGCCAGACTCTGGGCAGGTAATCCGCTCTAACGCTGCCGTAATCGGCTATCTCGACCAATCGGACGAGATAGCGAACACCGATTTCACTGTGCGGGACATCATCGTGGCTGGCCAACCCGATCATGTCTGGGCCGCGAACACGCAAAGCCGGGTGATCGTCACCAGATTTTTGGAAAACATCGATCTCGACGCGCCGGTGGCCCAGCTTTCTGGCGGAGAGCGGCGACGGGTAGCGCTCACCGCATTGCTCCTAGCTGATCGCAACCTCTTGGTATTGGACGAGCCCACAAACCATTTAGACGTGGAAGCTGTCGCCTGGCTAGCCGAGCATCTGAACGCCAAACGGCAAGCCGGAACAGCCATGCTGATTGTCAGCCACGACCGCTGGTTCTTAGATGCGACCTGTAACCGCATCTGGGAGGTGCACGATGCCCAGGTGGACGGCTATGAGGGTGGTTATGCAGCATATGTGCTGGCCCGTGCCGAGCGATTGCGACACACTGCGGCCACCGAAGCCCGGCGGCGCAATCTCGTCCGCAAAGAGTTGGCCTGGCTGCGACGCGGGCCGCCAGCGCGTACCTCTAAGCCTCGTTTTCGCATCGATGCCGCAAATGCCCTGATAGCGGATGTCCCCGAACCCCGCGACCAGTTGCGGTTGCGGGATTTCGCGATGGCGCGTTTGGGCAAAGACGTCTTCGATCTGGTCAACATGACCTATTCGATACCAAATCGAACCCTGTTTGACCACCTCAATTGGTCTATCGGGCCGGGCATGCGTATCGGCATCGTCGGGGTGAACGGCTCGGGAAAGACCACTCTTCTACGGTTGCTAGACCATGAGATAGAGCCAGAGCGCGGCAAGGTTAAGCAGGGCAAGACGCTGCGAATTGGACACTTGCGGCAACTTGGGCAAACCTCTCCGGCAGCCAACACCGCAAATGCCGAACTCACCCAAGTTCCCCTTCACCCGCAAGACCGCGTCCTTGATTCGGTGGAAAACCTGCGCCGCCAAACCATGTTGACCACCGGAAGGGAAATCTCCGCGTCTTCGCTTTTGGAAGGCTTTGGCTTTAGCTCAGACAAGCTCACCACCCGTATAGGCGAACTCTCCGGAGGTGAGCTGAGGCGGCTGCGCTTCCTGCGGGTCTTGTTGACCGAGCCCAATGTCCTTCTGTTGGATGAGCCCACAAATGACCTTGATATCGACACCTTGCAGGTGATTGAAGACTATCTCGACACTTGGCCGGGAACCCTCATCGTCGTTTCCCACGACCGCTATTTTGTTGAACGGACGTGCGATATCACCTATGCCCTGCTTGGTGACGGTAGCTGTGTGCTGCTACCCGGGGGTATCGACGAGTATTTGCAACGCCGTCAAACGGCTCGCGCCCTGGCAAGCTCCACTGCCTTGGCTGGAGGGAATTCCGTTGCCGCTTCTTCAGGAGCCGCCAACTCGGCTTCAAACGCGTCCTGGGCGGCGCTGGAACGTCAGCGGCGCAAAGATCTAGCCCGCGCCGAGAGCCAGCTTGCCAAACTCGAAACGCGGATTGCCAAACTGCACGCCAAAATGAGTGAAAAGGCAGCTGACTACGAAGCCCTCTTGGCCATTGAGAAAGAACTCTTAGAAGCAACTCGCCAACAAAAAGAGCTGGAAGCCCGGTGGCTAGATCTCGCGGAAGGGTTGTAACCACGCCTCAGCTAAAGAGCGGCAGGTCGTTTGACTCTTCGACTGGGGTAGGGCGGAAGGCAAATACCGCGGCGGCAACTTGAACTGCGGCAATTACCGTCATCAACACCGTCCAGCGATCAGTGCTGAGCATTCCACCACCTAGGTTTTGGGTTAGGAAGAAAATCCCTGCCCCTAAGACGGCGACGACAGTTGTAAAGACTCTCAGGCTTTTCTTAGAGGAGTGTTTTTGCCCGGCGGAAGCGTTGCCCTTGCGTAGATGGCGAGAGAGCCACAACATCGCGCAAACCACTGCGGAAACAATCAGCAAAGACAGATTTATCGGCGCCCAACCGCTGGATCTCAAGACAAACCCGGCACCGGCTGTTGGGCCACCGCCCTCGCCGGCACCTCCCCCTTGCGCAGAACTCGACGCCGAAGGGTTGTAGGTGGTGACAGTTTCCGTTGTTTCCGATGACTCAGGCGCAGTACTTGTGGGCTCAGAGGTAACGGTGGGCGTGGGTTCGGGCATCGCAGATTCCGCCGGATCCGGAAGCCCGCTAGCGGTTGGCAACGGCTCATCGTCATCTGTCAGCGAGTCGGCCTGTGAAGAGCTGCCCTGCGTTGGGGCAGGTACCGCGGGACTAACCGTGGGTTTCGTCGTGGGTTTCGCCGTAGGCTTCGCCGTCGGCGTTGGTTTCACCGTCGGCGTGGGCTTCACCGTCGGCGGAATCACGTTTTCATACCGGGCAGTGACGGTGAAACTAGACGAGACTGCCGAGAAATCGACATCCCAACCTAGGAAGGTTTTGCCGCTATGCGCGGGCGGCTCCGGAGCCTGGGCAGAACCCCCATGCGGCACCGTCTGGGTCTTCAATACCGCCCCGTCGAAATCTTTAAAAGTCACGACATATTCATTGAGTTGCCAGACCGCGAAAACAACTCGTGGCTGGACAAAATCCACCGTCGTGCCGGCAAAGAAATTCACCGAATTATTGGAACCGGAGTCCGTACTCCAACCCAAGAAGGCAGCTGCCGAACTTATGGGTGCCCCAGTGCCAACACCGGGCAAGGTACCCACAGGCTGTCCAAAGGAAACTGTCTTGGAGGTGATTGAGCCAGCGGTGGCATGCGCTGCATTTTTGTTGAAATCCAGAGTTGCCAAAGCCGGCGACCATTGGGCTGTGAGAGTCACATCGGTATTGACCGGGCCCAATTGGGCACCTTGCGCAAAATCACCCGCTCCAAAAACAGCGCCGCTCGTGGTATCAGTTGCCTTCCAGCCTGCAAAATCATAGCCGGGGCGCGCAAAACCATTGGGGGGGATGTCTACGGTGGCGCCCACCTCGGGTTTTAGGTCGTTCATCACTCCCGTTCCACCGTTCGGGTCAAAGCTAACAGTGAAGCTGTCGGGAGCAACCGCAAAGGACACTTCGGTGAACAAAGTGCTTGCCGCAGGGTTTGCGTCAGACCAAACCAGAACCCAAGGCCGGGTGGTGTTGATTGAGTCAAGAAGATGGTGGTGCTGCGGAATAAGCCCCGGCACATCGTTGTAGATATCGACGATGCCCACCGTCGGCAGCCCACCTCCGGTGAACTGGTTGACCGGCACATCTCGGGTCGCCAAAGTGACCCCCTGCTCGCTGATTACCCGGACGCGCACGACGCCCACCGCGGCAATACCGGCATTGACATTGAGCGGCATCGAGGTGCCGTCCCTCAAAAAGAAGAAATCTGAGAAGCCGGTGGCCGGATTCACATGGGAGTTGGAGGCGGAATTACCCGTGGCGTTCAACTGGGCAAAGCGGAAAGCCACAGCCGCGTCAGCGGGATGTGGGACTTGCGAAACATCA
>JAITSW010000128.1 GCA_031287505.1 Propionibacteriaceae bacterium | reverse complement strand
CGAGCAGGATGAGGCGATTCGCGCCGACTACCGGGGCGTCACCATGATCTCGGGCGGGCCTGGCACCGGAAAAACGGTTGTGGCACTACACCGGGTGGCCTATTTGCTTTATTCCAATCGCCGACGCTTCGAAAACGGCGGCATTCTTGTTGTCGGCCCAAGCGCGCAATTTTTGAATTACATCGAACGGGTACTCCCCTCGCTTGGGGAAGACTCCGTCACATTGCGCGCCATCGGGCAAGGCGCGCTGGACGTCCTCGGTTTTGACGCGACACGCGCCGATACCACCGCCGCCGCTGACATCAAAGGCAGTTTACGGATGGTGTCGCTTCTAAAACACCTAGTGGAGTTGCCTTTGGTGGACCAACTGGCATCAGTGCTGCGGGTGAGCATTAAGGGCAACGTACTATTCGTGAGCGCTGAGCGGCTAGCGCAGATTCGCCATGAAACCCTGAGCCGATACCCCTCTAACGTGGGTCGCAAGCATGCCGAAGAACGCGTCTTGGCAGATTTGATGGCACAAGTGCCGCTCAGCGCTGAGTTGGGCGACGCCCAAGCCGAAGATCTGATCACCACCAGCGCCAGCTACCGGATGTTCTTGCGTTCTTGGTGGCCAGATCTCACACCCACCTCGGTGTTGGCCAGGCTGGCTGACCGGTCTGTGGTGGCCAAGGTGGCGCAGGGTATCCTCTCGGCCAGCGATCAGGACGTCTTGGCGGCCAGCTACGCCGAGGAAGAATGGTCGGTGGCCGATATTGCCTTGCTGGATGAGTTGGCTGCCCTCGTCGGCCCTGTCCAGCCCGAAGATGACGAGCCCGAAACACTGGTCTTCTTGCCCACCAGTTCGGAGGTGACAGAGCTAATTACCACCGCTGACCTATACGACGAGGCGGCCAACCGCGATGAGGATGACGAGCCAGACCCAGTGCGCACCTACGCTCACATTCTCATCGACGAGGCCCAAGATCTCTCGCCAATGCAATGGCGGATGTTGCGCCGCCGGGGGCCGCACGCTTCCTGGACAATCGTGGGCGACCCAGCCCAAAGTAGCTGGTCAAACCCAAGTGAGAGCCATAAGGTGATCAACGAGCTAGCCCGGGGTGATGCGCTGCGAGAGTTCAAACTCACCAAGAATTACCGCAGCCCTGCCGAGGTCTTCAAGCTTGCCAGCCAAGTGATCCAGGCCGTTTTCCCAAAGGCAGATCTACCCCACGCTGTTCGTTCCACCGGGATCTCGCCCGAACTATTGGTGATGCCAAAGGATGATTTGGCGCAATCGCTTGCCGCTGAAGTTGTGGCTGCGGCACAGCAGGTGGAGGGCACTGTTGGCATAATCGCCCAAGCCTCGTTGCATACTGAGATTTCTGCCGCCCTTGGCACTGTGCCAGATTACGGATCGTTGGCTGATCGTTTGGTTGTGCTCAGTCCCCTGGAATGCAAGGGCTTGGAATACGATGCCGCCATCGTGGTTTCCCCTGACGACATTGCCTCCGGGACGCCTGCTGGCGTGCGTTTGCTCTATGTCTGCTTGACCCGTCCCACTCAAAGGTTGATCACCATCGATATCGACAAGCCCGGCTATTGGCGTTCAGTTCTGAGTACGCCAACGCACTAATGATACGGAGGACGTTGACCTGACTGCGCCTTTTATGCCGCAAGGCGGCCAGCGCGCTAAGCATGCGGGGACGTTTCCCCCTGACACAACTAGCCCAGCAGTCGACGCATAATGGCAGTCGTCGTCTTCGACCGGTTCTGCGTGAAAAAGTGCAACCCGGGAGCACCGCCGGCTAGCAACTCTTGACACAGTTCGGTGGCAATGTCCAAACCAATAGCCCGAACTTCGCCTGGGCTTTGAGCCGTATCCAGACGGGCTAGCAGACCGGCGGGAAACTCTGCCCCCGAGAGCGTCGCAAAGCGCTCCACTTGACCCACGTTCGCGATGGGCATGATGCCGGGAATAATCGGGAGGGTGCAGCCTGCGGCGTCCAAACGCTGCAATAAACGGAAGTACTTCTCGGCACCGAAAAACAACTGCGTGATGCCGAACTCAGCTCCCGCCTCCTGCTTTTCCCTGAGGATTCGGGCGTCCAGCGCAAAATCGTGATTATCGGGATGCGCATCCGGAAAGGCGGCCACTCCCACACAGAAATTGCCGGAAGCCTTCACCAAACGCACTAACTCAGTGGCATTGTTCAAGCCATGCGGATGCTTCTCCCAAGGGGCAGTCGGACCACCTGGGGGATCACCTCGAAGCGCGAGAATGTGGTTGACCCCCACAGCTAGGTAGGCATCCAGAGCCCCGCGCAACTCGTCTACGCTCTGCGAAACACAGGTGAGGTGACCCATCGTCGAGATGGAGGTTTCTTTTGCGATGAACTCAGTCGCGGCGATAGTTCTCGAACGAGTAGATCCCGAAGCCCCATACGTAACCGAAATGAAATCCGGATGCCGCATCTCCAACTCTTTGATGGCGAGCCGCAACTGGGCCTGGCCGGCTTCGTCCTTGGGGGGGAAGAACTCAAACGACATGGTCGCGCGCGCGGAATCCCTCAGGCGTTCAGCGATGGTAATCGGCACGGGGTTACTCTAGCCTGTCAAAGTGGGAGAGCCTGACTTTGACGCCTTGTAAGCTTGGCTCATGACCTCCCTCGATCCCGCTGATCCGCTCAGTTCCGGTTTTCGCAAAGAAATCCAGGTGCCTATCTCGATTTTCTTGGCGCATCAGCGGGAGCAGTTGGGGCTGATCAGCGATGAGTTTGAGGTGTTGGCCGATATCGCCGTGCGGCTGGCGTCCGATGGCAAGCGGCTACGGCCGGCTTTTTGCACTTGGGGCTATTTAGCCTTTGCGGACGCGGAGTATCCTCCAACTTGGATCTACGCCATCTCCGCCAGCTTAGATTTGCTGCATGTCAGCGCGCTGATTCATGACGACGTGATGGATTCGTCTGCCACCCGGCGCGGAGTGCCCGCAGCGCACAAGCAACTCGAAGCGCTACATCGAGAGCGCGGGCTCAGCGGAAGCCCCGAGGTTTTTGGACGCAACGGAGCCATCCTGCTGGGCAATCTGATGTGGAGTTGGTCGGCAGAAATGGCCAACTGGGTGCGGCTTCCCAAAGATACTTTCCAAGACGCGATGATCACGCTGGACCGCATCCGCACGCAGGTTAATGCCGGGCA
>JAITSW010000076.1 GCA_031287505.1 Propionibacteriaceae bacterium | reverse complement strand
TACCCAGACGTTGCCGCAAGCCCGTCCGAAAACGATGGCTGTGAATATCAACGGCGAATTGCCCAATGGGGTAGGCGCTAAAGACATCGTGCTGGCGCTCATCGCCAAAGTTGGCACCGGTGGCGGCCAAGGCCACATCGTGGAGTATCGGGGTTCGACGATTGAGCGGCTTTCCATGGAAGGTCGGATGACAATCTGCAATATGAGTATTGAGTGGGGCGCCAAAGCCGGCATGATCGCGCCCGATGAGACTACCTTTGCCTATTTGAAGGGACATCCGAATGCCCCCGCCGGTGATGATTGGGATGCGGCCGTGGCATATTGGAAGACCCTGCACTCCGATCCGGATGCTGTTTTTGACGCTGAGGTAGATATTGACGCGTCCGCGTTGAGCCCGTTCGTCACCTGGGGGACAAACCCCGGACAGGGCGTGGCGCTGAGCGGTTCGGTGCCCGATCCGAAGAGTTTTGCCGATCCGATAGCCCAAACGGCAGCTGAACGGGCGCTGGCGTATATGGGTCTTGCGGCCGGCACCAAGATGAGGGAAATCAAGGTCGACACCGTCTTTTTGGGCTCCTGCACTAATGGGCGAATCGAAGATTTGCGCTTGGCAGCCTCGGTGTTGAAGGGATACAAGATAGCAGACGGCCTGCGGATGTTGGTCGTCCCCGGCTCTGTCAAGGTTCGCCTGCAAGCTGAAGAAGAGGGGCTCGACCAGATTTTTATCGATTTTGGCGCTGAGTGGCGCGGAGCCGGTTGTTCGATGTGTTTGGGGATGAATCCTGATCAACTCGCGCCCGGCGAGCGCAGCGCGTCCACCTCGAATCGCAATTTCGAAGGACGGCAGGGTAAGGGTGGGCGTACCCACTTGGTCTCGCCGTCCGTCGCCGCCGCCACGGCTATCCGCGGCACCCTTTCTTCGCCGGAAGACCTGTAGGAGCACATCATGGAGAGTTTCACTATTCACTGCGGAATTGCCGTTCCGCTGCGGCGCGGCAATGTCGACACCGATCAGATTATTCCGGCGCTTTACCTCAAGCGCGTCACCCGGACCGGGTTTGAAGATGGCCTCTTCGCTGCTTGGCGCAACGATCCCGCGTTTGTACTCAACGATCCGGCATATGCAAAGGGTTCGATTCTGATTGCCGGGCCTGATTTTGGCACCGGCTCTTCCCGCGAGCACGCGGTTTGGGCTCTTCAGAATTACGGTTTTAAAGTTGTTATCGGCTCACGATTTGGCGACATCTTCCGTTCCAACGCCGGCAAGGCGGGGCTTCTCATCGCCACTGTTCCGCCTAAGACCATAGACGTCCTTTGGGAAATCGCCGAGGAGGATCCGGGAATCTCCTTTAGCGTCAACCTGCAAGAACGCGTGATTAGCGTGGGTGACCAGGTTTTCGATTTCGAGATCGACGATTTCACAGCCCATCGACTCCTCAATGGCCTGGACGATATCGGGATGACCCTGGCGCGCGAAGGCGATATCGACACTTATGAAACGCTCCGCCCTTCCTGGCTGCCGACGACTTTGCCGGTGAAATAGACCGACGGGGAAAGCGCTGCTTTAGCCAAGGGGCTGACTCTAACGCGTATATGCAGATAGGCTTGTTTTCACCGGTCAACCTTGGAGTCTGATGCAAAGCCTCTTTTCCCGTATTCGGGTCGCCCTCATTTTCGGGGGTGTTTCGTCCGAGCAGGAAATCTCTTGTGCCACTGCTGGCGGCATCTTCAATGCAATCGATCGTGATCGTTTTGAAGTTGTCGGCATCGGTATCGCCAAAGACGGGCGCTGGGTTCGGGTTCCAGACGAAGAACTGGCCGGCTTTAAGATTGACGGCGGCCACCTTCCGGCTCTTGACGGCGAATACCCCGAAGCGGTGCTATTGCGCGGCGCGCAGGGTGTGGAAGTCGGCGTTCGAAACGGCGGCCAACTGCGCGATCTGGTAGACGTCGATGTTGCCTTCGCCCTCTTGCACGGGCCTTTCGGTGAGGACGGGACGATACAGGGTTTCTTTGAAATGCTTGGGCTACGCTATGTGGGCGCTGGAGTTGCCGCAAGTGCGATGGTGATGGACAAGGATCTGACCAAGAAGGCGCTGGCAACGGCGGGTATCCCCGTTGTCCCCTGGCTCACCGTCGGGGCAAGTCTTTGGGCGGCGCAGCCGCAAGACGTGGTTGACCGCGTCGTCGGCGAATTCGCCTTCCCGGTCTTCGTCAAGCCCGCCCGCAGCGGTTCCTCGATAGGGATGAGCCGGGTGCGTACTCCTGATGAGTTGTCCAAGGCTATGGCATTGGCGCTGGCGCATGATCCCAAGGTGATTATCGAGCAGGGGCTGGTGGGAGCCAGGGAGATTGAGCTGGGCGTCATCGGCGGGCGCGGCGGTGGCAGGCCGCGGGTTTCAGTGCCTGGTGAGGTTGTGGTGGCCGGGAATGACGGCTTCTACGACTATGCGGCGAAATACCTGGGCCGGGACTATGTTTCGTTGGACGTGCCCGCCGACGTGCCTGAAGAGTTGGCAGGCATCTTGCGCCAGCGTGCGGGACAAGTCTTTGAAGTCATGCAGGTGGAAGGTTTGGCGCGTGTCGATTTCTTCGTCAAAGACGGCATCCCCTTGGTCAACGAGCTAAACACTATGCCGGGATTCACATCCAAATCGCTCTTCCCGCTCGTCTGGGAGGCTGCGGGCGTGTCATACTCCGAGCTCATCTCCGAGTTGATTCACCTAGCTTTGGAGCGTCCTTTGGGCGTCCGCTAACGTCCCCACCCTTCGCGCAACTGTGTAGAGCCCCAGTGTGGGTACACAACTTTGCCCATTGGTTGCCCTAGGCTGTGCCACATGGCGACGCGAACGTCTTCCCCGGGGCGCGGAAAATCTGCCAGCACGTCGGCACGCCCCTCAGGAAGAAAACCAGAATCGAGCGGCAAAGCTGCGGCTAAGCGGTCGTTCTTTGGCACGGTTGGGCACGGTTTGGCTACGCTCTCGAAGAGTTTTACGCATCTGGTCGGCAATGGTTTTCGCTCGATTGGCGATGGCGCAAAAGACATCGATCCGCAGCTTCGCCGCGACGGTGCCGGCCTGCTCTTGCTGGTGCTCGCCCTGATTACAGCCGGACGTTTTTGGTTTGGGCTTCCGGGCATAGTGGGAGAGGCGATCCATGCCGTCTTTTCGACCATAGTCGGTGTTTTCGCCGTCGTGGTTCCGGTTCTAGCGTTATTGATGGCTTGGCGTACCCTGCGGCATCCGGATCATAACGGGCCGGCGGGTCGGCAGTTCATTGGCTGGACACTGGCCCTGCTGGGTGTTTTAGGCATCATCAATATTGCCCAGGGCGTCCCGAATGACTATGCGGGTATTTGTACTGCCGGTGGGTACGTCGGCTGGCTGGCCGCACTCCTGGTTCCACTGGTTTCGCAGTGGGTAGCTGTGGGCATCCTGGTATTGATACTGCTTTTCGGGGTCTTGGTTATCTTAGGCATCCCGCTTCACACCTTGATCGAACGCATCCGCGCCCTAGTGGGCAAGATCGCTAACCGCAATCCCAAAAAACCCGCGCAGATAACGGCCGCGCCGTCGGTTCCCCATGACTTCGACGACGGGGAAGAATATTTTGGCGACGGCTCTTTCCCTTCCGATCCTTTTGGCGAAGTCAGCCCCGGTGATGCCCCAACCGAGCCGGTGGCTGGACTGGATACTCTGGCAGCGAAAGCCACCGCCGCGCCGCAGCCCTCAGGGCGTCCGACATCGGGGGAGCAGCCATTGCTGAGCTCGGATGTGGTCTATGTCCTGCCTGACAAGGGGATGCTCCGTCCCGGCACCGTCCCCAAGGCCCGCTCGCTTGGCTCAGACGCCATGGTCAAGTCGCTTTCCGAGGTCTTCAAACAATTTGAAATCGATGCCGCGGTAACGGGTTATACCCGCGGGCCGACGGTCACCCGTTTTGAGGTTGAGCTGGGCACTGCCGTTAGAGTCGAGCGGGTTCTCTCGCTGCATAAAAACATCGCTTATTCGGTGGGCTCTGAAGACGTTCGGATGCTCTCGCCGATTCCGGGCAAATCGGCCATCGGTATTGAAATCCCGAACGTCGATAAGGATATCGTCACGCTTGGCGATGTCCTGCGTTCAAATAGGGCCAGGAATGATACCCACCCGTTGACGGTTGCCGTCGGCAAAGACGTCGAGGGCGGTTATGTGCTGACGAATCTGGCGAAGATGCCGCACCTGCTGGTGGCAGGCGCAACGGGTTCGGGTAAATCCAGCTTCATCAACTCGATGCTGGTTTCGATTTTGATGCGGGCCACGCCTGACGAGGTACGCCTAATGCTGGTAGATCCCAAGCGCGTGGAGCTAACCCAATACGAGGGCATTCCGCACCTGATCACCCCGATTATCACCAACGCCAAGAAGGCCGCCGAAGCGCTGGAATGGGTCGTGCGCGAAATGGATCTGCGCTATGACGATCTGAACCACTTTGGCTTCAACCATATAGACGACTTCAACAAAGCCTTGCGCAACGGCCAACTCAAGCCATTGCCGGGTTCGGAGAGAGTGCTGGCCCCTTACCCGTATCTGGTGGTTTGCGTAGACGAGTTATCAGATCTGATGATGGTTGCCCCGCGAGATGTGGAGAATTCGATCGTGCGAATCACCCAGTTGGCCCGTGCCGCCGGCATTCACCTAGTGCTGGCCACCCAGCGGCCCAGCGTGGATGTGGTAACCGGTCTGATCAAGGCAAATGTGCCATCCCGGCTGGCCTTCGCCACCTCCTCTGGCACTGATTCGCGGGTCATCCTTGATTCCCTCGGCGCTGAGAAGCTGGTCGGCAAGGGCGACGCCCTCTTCCTGCCCTATGGCGCCTCTCGGGCCCAACGCGTGCAAGGCGCATGGGTGACGCCGGCTGAAATCAAAGGCGTGGTGCGCAAAGTCAAAGACCAAATGGCCCCGGAATACCGTGAGGACGTCGATGCCCCGCCAGAACCTGGCGTCAAAGCCCCGGCAGAGGAGATTGGCGACGATTTAGAGCTGGTTTTAGAGGCTGCCCGGCTGGTTATCAGCACCCAGCTAGGCTCAACGTCTATGTTGCAACGCAAGTTGCGGGTTGGATTTGCCAAAGCGGGCAGGTTGATGGACTTTCTTGAGACGTACGAAGTTGTGGGGCCGTCGGAGGGGTCAAAGCCTCGCGATGTCTTGGTAAAGCCAGACGATTTGGACGAAACCCTGACCAGCTTGGGCGGCTAATGCGGCTGCCTGCGTTGGCGGGGTCATTTGATTTGCGGTTACGGCGTCGCCTTGGCTCTAGGATTGGCTGCTATGGGTAAAACAGTGCATATTACCTCGCTCGGTTGCGCCCGAAACGAGACTGACTCGGAGGAGTTGGCGGCCCGGTTGGCGCTCGACGGCTTTGAGATGGTGGAAGACCCGGGAAGCGCCGATGTGCTGCTGGTGAATACCTGCGGCTTTATCGATGCGGCCAAGAAAGACTCCATCGACACACTTCTGGATTTCGACCCCGGGGAGCGGGAAGTGGTGGCTGTGGGATGTTTGGCAGAACGCTATGGGGCTGAGCTGGCCGGCGAGTTGCCCGAGGTCTCCGTTTTGGGTTTTGACGATTACCCGGCTATCGGGGCTCGGCTGCGCGACATCCTCTCCGGTGTTCGTCCCACCCCGCATCAGCCCAGGGATCGGAGGTTGCTGCTTCCGCTGACGCCGGCTTCGCGTGCCGCCCATGCAAATGCGTTCACGCCCGGGCATGCGCTGCCCGGCTCGGCGGCTCCGGCATCTGGGCCGCGGGTATTGCGCAAGCGGCTGAGCCATTCACCGTCCGCACCGCTGAAAATTGCTTCTGGATGCGACAGGCATTGCACTTTTTGCGCCATTCCTGCCTTCCGCGGCGCTTATCTCTCGCGTGAGATATCCCACATCGTTGCCGAGGCGCGCTGGCTGGCGGGGCAGGGCGTTAAAGAGGCGGTACTCGTCTCAGAAAACAGCACATCCTACGGCAAAGACTTAGGGGTAAACCTAACGGCCCTTTTGCGGGCATTGGACGAAAGCCAAGCGTTGGAGTGGATTCGAGTTTCTTATTTGCAACCTGCCGAGATGCGGCCGGATTTAATCGAGGCTATTGCGGGCAGCGAGCGGGTTTTGCCTTATTTCGATCTGCCTTTCCAGCACGCGGCTGCCGGGGTCTTGCGCCAGATGCGGCGATTTGGCGATGCCGAATCATTCTTGGCGCTCCTGGCGCAGATTCGTCAAATCGATCCGCTTGCCGGGGTGCGTTCCAACTTCATCGTCGGTTTCCCCGGCGAGCGCGAACAGGATTTGGAGCTGTTGGCGTCGTTTATCGAAGCGGCAGAGTTCGATGCGGTCGGCATCTTCGGATACTCGGATGAAGAGGGGACTCAGGCAGCTGGATTGGGTGCAAAGCTCTCAGAAGCCGAAATCGCCGACCGGGTTGATTGGCTCAGCGGTTTAGCCCACGAGCTCGCCTCGACCCGCGCCGCTGACCGCCTTGGCGAGCGAGTGCGGATTCTTGTCGAAGAGCGGACGGAAGAGGGTCTGTTTGGACGTGCCGCACACCAGGGGCCGGAAAGCGATGGGGTAACCGCCGTTGTGGGCCAGCCATCAGATTTGCGGGTCGGGGATTTGGTCTACGCTAGGGTCACCGGCAGTGATGGAATCGACCTCGCCGCCGTCCAGGAGCTTCAATGACGCAAACTCAGTTGCCACACTCGGCGATCAAACACGTGCCGAATGTCCTTACGGTTATCCGCCTCATTTTGGTGCCGGTCTTTTTGGCAATCCTGTTCGTCGGGCCTCACGAGCAGAATTGGCGCATTGGGGCGACGGTGCTGTTCATTGTGGCGGTGCTCACCGATTTGTTTGACGGAAAGATCGCCCGCAGATACAACGTCGTTTCCGATTTCGGGAAGATCTGGGATCCGATAGCCGACAAGGCCATCACCGGTGCCGCCTTCATCGGGTTGAGCATTTTGGGGGAATTGCCCTGGTGGGTGACCGTCTTGATTTTGGTTCGCGAATGGGGCATTACCTGGATGCGCGTGGTGATGCTCAAGTACAAGGTCATGGCCGCCGCGGCCGGTGGAAAGTTGAAGACGTTCCTACAATGCGTTGCGCTTTCCATGTTCTTGCTCTACCTGCCTGCCTTCCCGGATTGGTTCGGCTGGATTGCCTGGGCAATCATGTTTGCCGCCTTTGCGCTTACCGTCATCACCGGGTTGATGTATGTGCGCGATGCGCTGCGTCTGAAAACCCAGGCGCAGCGGGAGCAGGCATGAGCCTGAACCTAAAGGCTGCCAGCTTGGCAAGACACGTCATTTCGGTCTTTTCCAGACGGGGCCTTACCCTTGTTACCGCAGAATCGCTGACCGGCGGGCTGATCGGTGCCACTTTGACGTCTGTCCCGGGGGCTTCCGCCGTTTACTGGGGTGGGGCTATCACCTACGCCACGGCCATGAAGACCTCGGCTCTGGGCGTGCGGATAGAAACGATTGACGAGTCGTCTGTGATATCGTCGCAAACTGTCACCGAAATGGCTTTGGGCGCCCAGCAGAACACCGGTGCCGATTTTGCGCTGGCTGTCACCGGGGTAGCCGGCCCTGATCCGCAAGATGGGCATTGCCCCGGCGAAGTGTGGGTGGGGTTGGCGTGCCCGCGAGACGGCATCATAGGCAAGGTGATTTCGCGGGGGTTTACTTTTTCGGGCAATCGCTCCCAAATTCGCTGGCAGACGGTGGTGGAGGCTTTAGACATGCTTTTGGAAGAAGTCCTGGATGAGGTTGCCTGAGCGTCGATAGCGAACAGGTTTACAGTTTGGCTTTAGGGAATACATTCCCCGGGTGTGTCGTTAGGGGAAGTGTGATCTTCTATTTAGGTAGGTGGGTAAGCTGGACGGCATGGTGATTGGGCAGGCTAAGCCGATGATGCTGCGTGAGGCAGTGGGCGAAGCGTTGCATGAAGTGCGGCGTGCGAGGGGGTTGACCTTGCGCGAGACCGCCACCGGGGCGCTAATCAGCGTCGGCTATCTCTCAGAGTTGGAACGCGGGCGAAAAGAAGCTTCTAGTGAGTTGCTCAACTCGGTTTGCATGGCGCTGCGGATAGCCCCAAGCGATTTGCTGTACCTGGCCGCAGATCGGCTGCAGGCTGGCCGCCATGACAATGTGGTGCCGTTGCGGCCCCAAATCCAGCTCGATCAGCGGGCTGCCTAGCCGATATTTGCGTTTCTCCGGCGCGTCTTCTTCTAATCGAACAAATGTTCGGATAGTGTCCTATTGCTTGTTGATAAACGCGGGAGTTATCCACACTTGTGGTTGGCGGGCGAAAATGTCGTAGGCGGTCTCTAGAGTGTTTCTTGGAGAGTGAATCAACGAGCCGCATGGCAAACGAAGGAGTAATTGATGGCCACCACAGATCGGGCAAAAGCCCTTGAGTCCGCACTGGCGCAGATAGAAAAGCAGCATGGCAAAGGCTCTGTGATGCGCCTGGGTGATGAGACCCGCCAGGCAATGGAGGTCATTCCCACCGGCTCTATCGCCTTAGATGTGGCCCTGGGTATTGGCGGGTTGCCCCGCGGCCGGGTAGTCGAGATTTATGGCCCGGAGTCTTCCGGAAAGACGACGGTGGCT
>JAITSW010000253.1 GCA_031287505.1 Propionibacteriaceae bacterium | reverse complement strand
CTTTGGCCCAGACTTGTGTTGAGCTTGGCGAGATCTTCGACAGATATGGCTATGAGGATTCCGTCATCTTCGGACATGCCAAGGACGGCAACATCCACTTCATGATTACGGACGATTTTGGCCCGGCAGACAACATGAAGCGCTACGAGCAGTTCACCGAAGACATGGTGGACGTTATCCTCAACTACTCGGGCTCCCTGAAGGCCGAGCATGGCACTGGCCGCATCATGGCGCCGTTCGTCCCACGGCAGTGGGGCGGAGAACTCTTCGAGGTTATGGTTGAGACGAAGAACCTCTTCGACCCCAAGCGTTTGCTCAATGACAACACCATCGTCACCGAAGATGCCAAACTGCACTTGAAGGACTTTAAAACTCCGGTCTCCATCGTAGAACCCGGCGATTATGCCTTGCTCGACCGTTGCGTCTCCTGTGGTTATTGCGAACCGGTTTGCCCGTCCCGCGATTTGACCATGACTCCGCGTCAGCGCATCGCAATGCGCCGTGAAATCGAGCTGGCAAAGCTCGCCGGCGACACCGCCACAGCCGAGAAGCTTTCGAAGCAGTTCCGCTATGACGGTCGCGACACCTGTGCCGTGTGTGGCTTGTGCTCCACTGTGTGCCCGTTGACGATCAATACGGCGCTATTGGTGAAGAAGTACCGCAAGTCGGAGCATCCGGCGCTCGGCGGTGCCGTTTGGTCGTTTGCCGCCAAGCACTGGGGCGGCACGGTTAACGTGGCCAGCGCTGCTATGAGCGTTGCCCATGCCCTGCCCGGCCCGTTGAAGTCGGCAGTAATCGGGATCAACAAAGCTGGTCGCGCGATTCTCGGCGACGACAACCTGCAGTTGATTTCGAAAGAGCTTCCCGGCGGCGGGCGGTCACGCAAGGGTGAGGATCCCGGCGGCGATGTTGCGGCTGTCTACGTTCCCGCATGTGTGAACACTATGTTTGGCCCAGCCAAGGGTGAAGGTGTTCAGGCCGCGTTCGAAGAACTGCTGAAGCTTGCCGGCATCAAGGTTCGCATCCCGGAGGGCATCAACTCCATGTGCTGCGGCACGGTGTGGTCCTCAAAGCAGATCCCCCAAGGATATGAAGCCATGCGCAAAGTCGTATTGCCAAAGATCAAGGCGGCTTCTGAGAATGGCCGCCTGCCTGTTATTTGCGATGCGTCATCATGTACCGAGGGCTATGCCCACATCATCGCCACCGATGACACCTTGGACATAGAGGTCATCGACGCGGTGGCGTTCGTAGCCGAGCACGTCCTTCCAAAGCTGGGCAGCTATCCCAAGCTACCTTCGCTCACGCTGCATGAAACCTGCTCGAGCACGCAAATGGGTCTCAATCCCGCATTCGAGACGGTTGCCGCAGCTGTTGCCGACAAGGTGAATGTCCCGATTGCCAACGGTTGTTGCGCTTTTGCCGGCGACCGGGGGATGTTGCATCCGGAGCTCACTCGGGCGGCTACCCGTCCTGAGGCCGCTGAGGTTGCGAAGCTCAATGCCAGCGCGCACGCTTCCGTCAACCGCACCTGTGAGTTGGGCCTGACTCGGGCCACCGGCAAGATCTACCAACATGTCTTGGAATTGCTGGTGCAGCAGGTGAAGTTGGGATAGCCCTTGGGAGCCGAAAAGGTGGTCGGCGTCCCCAGGAGCGAGGGCCGGTTAGCCTCAAGCGCCAACCGGCTCTCGCGCCGTTAGCGCTAGTTGCGCGATGCCCCGTTTGGAGTGCTTTCGCGCGCAGAAGCGCCGAAACCCCTGGCCATGTCCGTGAAGCGGCTGAAATGACCCTGGAAGGACACTGTGATCGTCCTGGTGGGGCCGTTGCGGTGTTTGGCGACTATTAGATCAGCTTCGCCCGGACGCACCCCTTGGTCGTACATGTCTTCCCGATGGAGCAGGACGACCAAGTCGGCGTCTTGCTCCAAGGAGCCTGATTCGCGCAGATGCGAAAGCATTGGCTTCTTGTCTTTTGTCTGTTCTGAGCCGCGGTTAAGCTGGGAGAGCGCCACTACCGGCACCTGCAGCTCTTTTGCCAAGAGCTTCATCTGCCGCGAGAACTCGGCGACCTCTACTTGGCGGCTTTCTACCCGCTTGCCAGACGTCATCAGCTGAAGGTAATCGACGATAACCAATTTGAGATCGTGAGTCTGCTTGAGCCGCCTAGCCTTGGAGCGGATGTCCATGATTGTGAGGTTGGGCGAGTCGTCGATGTAGAGCGGGGCGCTAGAAATCACGCCCGTCTTTTGGGCGATGCGGGCCCAGTGGTTGTCGTCGATCATGCCTTTGCGGATGGCTTCTAGTTTGATGCCGGTTTCGGCGGAAATAAGCTTCATCACGATTTCGCTCTTGGACATTTCCAAAGAGAAGAAGGCCGTGGTCTGTTCATGCTTGATGGCGGCTGCCCGGGCGAAATCTAGGGCAAGCGTGGATTTTCCCATAGCCGGGCGAGCCGCAATGATCACCATCTGCCCTGGGTGCAGCCCGTTGGTGAGATCGTCAAACTCTGCAAAACCGGTGGGGACGCCGGCCCGTTCGTCGTGTTTGGTGAGCTGCTCCATCTCATCGAGGGTTTCCCCGATCAAATCGGCTAGCGGCTGAACTTCCTCACGGTCTTCGCCGTCTACCACTTTGAAGATCACCTGCTGCGCCTCATCGACAATATCTGAGACATCGCCCCGCCCGGCGTAGCCTAACTGTGCGATTCGGGTAGAGGCCTCTACCAGTCGGCGCAGCACCGCCTTCTCGTGGACAATCTCGGCGTAGTAGCCGGCATTGGAGGCGATGGAAACCGTCTCGAGTAGCTCATGTAGGTACATGTGCCCGCCGATTTTGCCGATCTGGCCGCGCTTGGCCAGTTCGTCGGCGACGGTAATGGCGTCGGCAGGCTCGTTGCGCGAATCCAGGTCGATGATTGCCTCGTACACCTGCTCGTGGGCGGGGCGATAGAAATCTTGCGGTTTCAAGATGGCGGTGACATCCGAGATGGCATCTTTAGAGAGCATCATGGCGCCCAGCACGCTTTGCTCGGCGGCCACATCCTGTGGGGGAACGCGATCGGAGATGCCGAAATCTTGGTGCTCGTCGGCAAACGGGCGCATCTGGGCGATTGACATGAGATTCCCCCTAACGCTTGTTGCCAGTGCTCTGTTAGCCCTCGCCACCAACTCAGACATTAGCGGGCGCCTATGACATTTTCCGTTGGACGCTTGGCCAAACGACCCTGCCATCCGTATCGGATTCATTTGGGAAAACTAACTGCTAAGAGCAGACGCTATGCCCTTTTCCGGTAGCGTACAAAGAGGTTATCCACAGGGCATGTGAACTTCATGTGGACAACTCTCGCCAGCAAGCGCATAAGTTATCCACCACTTGGGGACAGTGCTTGTGGACAACTCCGGAGAATTCGGGACAATAGGCCGTTGACAAGGGAAAACGCTGTCCACATCTGTGGGTAAGTGGAGATTTTTGAGCGATTTTTCTGGCAGTTCGGATGCTGAGACGGCCAGATCTTGTTGTTCAATATGTGTTTGCCAGGCGTGCTGCGCCTTGAGTTATCCACATGGGGGAACGGTTGCCAAGAGATTTTGAGATTTATCGGATTTGGCTTGGCGGCGACTCGCTGTTACCGGTGGCGGAGCGCCGGCGGTTAGCCGAAGGCGAACGCAAAAATAGTTGAGTCTGATAGGCTCAAGTAATAAGTTGAGTGTGCTAGACTCATCTAAGTAAACACCGATGGCGGGTAAACGGAGGCCAGCAGCCTCGTCTCAAAATCGCGTGGATAAGTCAGATATAGACCTATTGGAGGAAAGAAATATGGCAAGAGCAGTCGGCATCGATCTGGGTACCACCAACTCTGTGGTTGCGGTTCTAGAAGGCGGCGAGCCTACCGTAATCCCCAACGCCGAGGGCAATCGCACCACCCCGTCGGTGGTTGCATTCGCCAAAGGCGGCGAGGTTCTGGTTGGCGAGGTGGCCAAGCGCCAGGCAGTCACCAACGTTGACCGCACTATCCGTTCGGTAAAGCGGCAAATGGGTACCAGTTGGAAGCTGGATATTGACGGCAAAGAGTACCGTCCGCAACAAATCAGCGCTTTCGTGCTGCAAAAGCTCAAGCGCGACGCGGAAGCCTATCTGGGCGAAGCGGTCACTAATGCCGTCATCACCGTTCCGGCTTATTTCTCGGACGCGGAGCGCCAAGCCACCAAAGAAGCGGGTGAGATCGCCGGCCTTACCGTTGACCGCATTATCAACGAGCCCACCGCGGCCGCGTTGGCATATGGCCTAGATAAAGCCAACGATGAGCAGACGATCCTGGTTTTCGACCTTGGCGGCGGCACCTTCGACGTCTCCCTACTCGAGATCGCCGACGGCGTCTTTGAGGTCAAGGCCACCAACGGCGACAACCGCCTCGGCGGCGACGATTGGGATCAGCGCATTATCGATTGGCTGGTCACCCAGTTCAAGAACAAGCACGGCATCGACCTCTCAGCCGACAAGATGGCGAAGCAGCGTCTGCAAGAGGCAGCCGAGCACGCCAAGATCGAGCTATCGGCCGCTCAAGAGTCCCCCATCAACCTGCCTTATATCACGGCCGGGGCACAGGGGCCGTTGCACCTAGAAGAGAAGCTCTCGCGCGCCGAGTTCCAGCGCCTCACCCAAGATCTACTCGACCGTTGCCGGGCTCCTTTCAACAAGGTGATTGCCGACGCGAATACTTCGGTGGGCA
Organism: Propionibacteriaceae bacterium; assembly: GCA_031287505.1. GTDB lineage: Bacteria > Actinomycetota > Actinomycetes > Propionibacteriales > Propionibacteriaceae > Propionicimonas. The sequence goes on along the minus strand of JAITSW010000253.1, from coordinate 3,735 downwards.
AGATTGACCAGGTGATTTTGGTTGGCGGCTCGACGCGGATGCCCGCAGTTGTCGACCTGGTCAAGGAACTCACCGGCGGCAAAGAGCCCCATAAGGGCGTCAACCCAGACGAGGTTGTCGCCTTGGGCGCCTCTTTGCAGGCCGGCGTGCTCAAAGGCGAGGTAAAGGACGTGCTTTTGCTGGACGTCACCCCGCTCTCACTGGGTATTGAGACCAAAGGCGGCGTGATGACGAAGATCATCGAGCGCAACACCACCATCCCGTCCAAGCGCTCTGAGGTCTTCACCACCGCCGAAGACAATCAGCCTTCGGTGATGATTCAGGTATATCAGGGCGAACGTGATTTTGCCCGGGACAACAAGTCGCTGGGCAACTTCGAGCTCACCGGCCTTATGCCCGCCCCGCGCGGTGTCCCGCAGATTGAGGTCGCTTTTGACATCGACGCCGACGGCATCGTCCACGTCCACGCCAAAGATCTCGCCACCGGCAAAGAGCAGTCGATGACTGTTACCGGCGGTTCGGCGTTGAACAAGGAAGACATTGACCGGATGGTCAGCGAGGCTGAGTCTCATGCGCAGGAAGACCGCAAGCGCCGTGAGGCTGTCGAGATGCGCAACGAGGCCGATGCTTTGGCCTTCCGCACCGAGAAGCTGCTTGACGAGCATAAGGAGGTCCTCACCGATGAGGTGAAGACGCCGGTCGAAGAGGCGCTTGCCAAGCTCAAGGAAACGCTCACCGGAGAAGACAACGACGCGGTGAAGGCTGCCATCGATGATCTCAACACCAAGGCGGTGGCAATGGGGCAGGCGGTCTATGCGGCCTCGCAGGCTCAGGCGGCTCAAGAGGCCGACCCTCAGACTGCGCGCGGCACTTCGGATGCCGCGCCAGAAGATGACGTGGTGGACGCCGAAATCGTCGACGATGGTGAGGAAGGCAAGTGAGTAAAGCGGAGAAAGGCCAGCCGGGGGAAACCCCGGTTGACCCAATCGATGCCGAACTCGCCGCCCTGCTAGACGAGGCCGCCGAAAATGAGGCTGCGGGCATACAAGAGCCCGCCGAGCCTGCGGCGGAAGCCGATCTGGCGGTCTTGGTGGCGGAGCGCACCGCTGATTTGCAGCGTTTGCAGGCTGAATACGTCAACTACAAGCGCCGGGTAGACCGGGATCGGTCTCGCATGCGCGAAATGGGCGTTGAGGCCGTCACGCTCGATCTGTTGCCGGTGCTGGATTCCATCGAAGCCGCCCGCGAGCATGACGAGCTCTCCGGCGGTTTCAAACTGGTCGCAGATGAGCTTGGGAAGATTTCGGCAAAATACGGTTTGGTTTTCTACGGCGAAATCGGAGACGTCTTCGATCCAAACATCCACGAGGCCTTGCTGCAGATGCCCCACCCAGAGCCGGTCGAAGAGCCCACGGTGGCAGCGGTAATGCAAAAAGGCGTCAAGCTAGGTGACCGGGTGATTCGCCCAGCACGGGTTGGGGTGGCCAATCCGTAAGGCAATCAACTCAAAGGAGGCGCGGTGAGCACTAAGGACTGGTTGGAAAAGGATTATTACAAGATGTTGGGCGTCTCCAAGGATGCCAGCGAAGACGAGATAAAGAAGGCTTTCCGCAAGCTGGCTCGCAAGTATCATCCCGATGCCAACAAAGACAATCCCGAGGCCGAGCAGCGTTTCAAGGAGATTTCCGAGGCCAATTCGGTAATTGGGGATGCGAAGACCAGGGCGGAGTATGACGAAGCCCGTTCGCTCTTTGGGTCCGGATATCGCTTCCAGGCCGGCGCTGGCGGACGCCCGGGGGCGGGGCCGTCCATGGAGGATGTCTTCGGCAGTGCTGGCGCAGGTGGTTCGATCTCTGATTTGCTAGGCGGGCTTTTCGGCCAAGGCGGCTCGCAGGGCTTCGGGAATGCCCCCGGTTTTGGCGCCCAGGGTTTTCGGGTGCCGCGGCCGGGCGCAGATGTCGAAACCCGAGCCGTCTTGAGCCTGGCTGACGCCCTCTCCGGAGTGCAGGTAAGCCTGCCGACCGGTGGCGGAGGGCAGGCGAAAGTGCGCATCCCGGCCGGGGTGAAAGACGGCCAACGCATCCGCGTCAAAGGGAGGGGGCAGCCTGGAATTGACGGCGGGCCGCATGGCGACCTTTTCGTCGTCGTCGCGGTAAAAGCCCAGCCGCCCTTTGGGTGCAAGGGCAAATCCTTGACGTTGAGCGCGCCGATAACTTTCGCAGAGGCGGCCTTGGGCGCCGAAATTGAGGTGCCAACTCTCGACGGCTCGGTGGTAAAACTCCGCATCCCCGCGGGCACGCCCAGCGGAAGGGTTTTCCGGGCCAAAGGCAAAGGGGTGGCTGGCGGAGATCTGCTGGTGAGCGTCGAAGTGCAAATCCCGGCCACACTCACCGAAGAGGCTAAGCAGGCTCTGCAGTCTTATGAAGAGCTAGTAGGCCAGGAGAATCCGCGGGCAGCGTTATTGGAGGCCGCGAAGGAGGACAGGTGAGTACGCAAATCGCGCGTGCCGATCCGGACGCGCCCATCTTTGTGATTGCCATTGCCGCTCAGCTCTCGGGCATGCATCCGCAGACGCTGCGTAGCTACGACCGGCTGGGTTTGGTGATTCCGCGCCGGGCTCAGGGCCAAGGCCGGGGACGTCGGTATTCCCCGCGCGATATCGCCAAGCTGCGGCGCATCCAGCAGCTTTCTCAAGATGAAGGTGTCAACCTCGAGGGCATTCGGCGTATCCTTGAATTGGAGGCTCAGCTGGCTGTCATGACGACACAGCTTGCCGAGCTCACCGAGTTGGTGGCCGGCATGCGTGCCAGCGCTCCCGGCTCCCGCGTCTTTACCGCCACCCGAGGAGGGGACGTCCATCTTGGGCGGGTTCGACGGTTCTCTTCACACAGAGCCATCACAGCTAAGTGAGGAAATCCCTTGTCAGAAATTCTAGCCCTTGAATCCCAACCCAGCCCGCCTGCGGTTAGGCGCCCGGCTGCTAGCTGGCCGGCCGTTGCAATCGCCACCGCCGTGGCCTTCGCGGGGGCAGTCGTGGTGGCCGGCTTTGAGATTCCGGGGAGCCAGTTGTGGCCGTGGCAGCCAGCCATGATTGATCTGGATGTCTACCGGCGTACCGGCACGTCGGTCATCGCCGGCCAAGACTTTATGAATGCGGACGGCCTGCCTTGGATTTACCCACCGTTTGCGGCCTTCTTCGCGGTACCGCTGGCCTGGCTCCCAGTCGCCGGCGCGCAACTGCTTTGGCTGGCGCTGTGTGCGCTCTGCCTAGTGGCGATTCTCTACCGATTTGGCCTGAACGGTTGGAAGCTCACCGTCTTGGCTGCCGCAGTGGTGCTGCTCTTCGACCCGGTGCGCCAAACTCTGGGCTATGGGCAAGTCGGCATCTTTTTGGTGGCGCTATTGGTATTGGACGCCGTTGCCGGCCCGCGGATTTTGGGCAGGCGCTACCTTCCTGCTGGTTGGCTTACCGGCATTGCGACTGCCGTCAAACTCACTCCGGCGGTAATTGCGGTCTATAACTTCTTCTCGGCGCGCCTTCGTCCCGCATTTGCGGCTTTTGGGGCATTTGCGTTGGCAACTCTGGTGGGGGTCTTCGTCTTTCCCCGGGCGAGTGTGCAGTTTTTTTCCGACACGGTGTCGGGCAGCAATGGAATGGCTCAGACGTATGCCTACTCGATGAACCAATCGGTCATCGGCGTTTGGTCCAGGCTCTTTGGCATTGAAACTCCCAGC
>JAITSW010000252.1 GCA_031287505.1 Propionibacteriaceae bacterium | reverse complement strand
CCACCCTTGGCAAAACGAGCAGCAAGCGAAGATACGTTCTATCGCGATCGAGCGCATTGTCGACTTAATCAGAAACCTCAACCCGGAGTTGACTACGCCAATCGTTCTGCTGGGTGATTTCAATGCCAGCAGTGGCGAAAAGAAGCCCATCTTCAATGATCATCTGGTGAAGCTCAAGGAGGCTGGCCTAGTAGACACCGCCGACGTAGCCAAAAAGGACACTTCCGACGTTCCGAAGGCACACTCTCTGCACAAGATGTCCGCCAAGGTTGACGGCAAGGACACTGCCAAAGTAGTAAAACGCGGAAACTTGCACATCGACTATCTCTGGGTACCAAGGGGGACACAAGTGAAGACTTGGGAGACCTTGAGTGGCCCTGGAATCAAGTGGAAGAAAATCAAGGGTGAAAAAGTCCCAACTTGGACAGGAATTATTCCGTCCGATCATTCTCCGATAATCGCTCGGCTGAGTTTCAAACAACCCAAGTAGTTGCCTGCAAGAGAGTTAAAGCAGCGGAACTAGGTCTTTTACCCCATTTAGGACGCGGCTTGGACGGTAAGGGTAGGTGTCGACCTGCTCACGCGAGGTGGTCGAGCCGGTGAGCACCAAGATGGTGTGTAGCCCGGCCTCCATGCCAGCCACAATGTCGGTAGCCATGGTGTCGCCAATCATGCCCGTCGTTTCAGAGTGGGCATGGATGCGATTCAAGGCATAGCGGAACATCACCGGGTTTGGCTTGCCCACCACGTAGGGCTTGCGGCTAGTCGCCGCGGTGATCATGGCGGCTAGAGCCCCGGCACCGGGAAGCGGCCCTTCCTTGGTGGGACCTGTCGGATCGGGATTGGTGAGAATGAACCGGGCGCCCTTGTCAATGAAACGAATAGCCTTCGTCAATGCCTCAAAGGAATAGTTGCGGGTCTCCCCCACGATCACGAAATCCGGATCGGTCTCGGTGAGAATAAAGCCAGTGTCGTGTAGCGCAGTGGTAAGCCCCACCTCGCCAATGACAAACGCCGTCTTTTCACCAGACTGGTTGTCAAGAAAAGCCGCGGTGGCCATGGCCGAAGTCCAGATGTTCTCTTCGGGAATGCTCAGGCCAGATTTACACAATCGCGCCGAAAGATCTCGGGGGGTGAACAGCGAATTATTCGTCAGGACAAGGAAGCGCCTGCCCTTAGCCTGCCAAGCCTCAATAAGCTCTGCGGCTCCGGGCAAGGGGTCCTCTTCATGAACGAGCACACCGTCCATATCTGTAAGCCAACATTCCAACTCTGCGGGATTCCTCATGTCCCTATTGTTTCATGTAAGCCCAAATACGCCTCATTTGCCTAAAACGCGCGGAGTTCTGCCCCGGTGAGCTTGGCAGCCTGGGCCACGGCGGCATCGCGGGCGGAGGCGGTTTCGGCTTCGGTGAGGGTACGGTCTGGGGCGCGAAAACGCAGTGCGAACGCCACTGACTTTTTGCCTTCGGGGACGTTTCCACCGGTGAAGATGTCGAACAGCGAGATGGACTCCAAGAGCTCGCCCGCGCCGGCAATTAGGCAGGCCTCGACATCGCCAACCGAAACGTCTTGGCCTACCACCAAAGCAACATCTTCTTTCGCCACCGGATGTGTCGATATTGCCGCTATCGAACCAGGCCCGGGGGCTAGCCGCGTGAGGGCGTCTAGGTCGATTTCGACTGCTGCCGAGCGAGTCGGGAGCCCATAGGCGGCTATCGCTTCCGGGTGAAGCTCGCCCGCATGCCCGATAATCTCTCCCGCCACCCGCAGCGCGGCACAGCGGCCCGGATGCCAAGGAGCGTATTGGGCGCTCTCGCGGGTGAGTTTGGCGCCGACGGCGGCTGCCACAGTGTCCGCAAAAGCAAAGGCCTGCCTCCAATCAGCCGGGTCAGCTTCTCCCTGCCAGCCAGCTCTGCGCCAGGCACCGGCCAGGACTGCGGCCAAATGTTTTGGCTGAGCCGGTATTGCGGCGGCGATTTCAGCAAGTTCGGCGGCGCTTGGACGATGCTCGACTGACGGAATGGGGGCAGCCGGATTGCCGTCTAAGGCAAAGAAGGTGCTGCCGAACTCGAAGAGCGCTAGGTCGTCATTGCCGCGCGAGGTGTTGCGCGCTACGGCTCCGAAGAGGCCCGGTAGCAGGGTCGTGCGCAGATATGGGGAGGTTTCCGCCAGCGGATTGGACAGCGCCACCAATTTACGGCGCCCGTCGGTATCGGGTACCTGGAGTTGGTCTAGATTTTCGGACGAGATGAACGGGAAGGAGATCACCTCGGTAAAACCTTGGGCGCTAACAGCTTGGTTTACCGCACGGCGGACACGCTGATCTCGGGTGTAACCGCGCCCGGGTGGTGCGACGGGGGGGGTGGACGGGATATTCTCGAAACCCAGTTTGCGGCCCACCTCTTCCACATAGTCATAGGGGTCGCGCAGATCGGGACGCCAAGTGGGCGGGGTCAGCCGCAAAGCGGGTGAAAAATCCACCTGGACGCCACTAGCTCTGAGGATCTCGGCCGCGCGCTCGGCGGAGACATCGACGCCCAAAATGCGAGCCGGAAGGTCGGCGGGAATTTCTTGGGTGGGAGTTGGCTGTATCTGGCCTGCGACCGTTTCGCTCGGGTCTAAGGCACCGCCGGCCAACTCGACTAGCAGCCGGGCGGCTAGCAGTGCGGCACTGTAGGCGGCTGCCTGGTCTACACCGCGATGGAAACGCTTGGAGGCTTCCGAAGGCAGGTTGTGACGCCGGAGGGTCCAACCGATGCTGCGCGGGGAGAAGCTAGCCGCCTCAATCAGCACGTCGGTGGTGTCAGCCGTCATTTCGGTGGTTTCACCACCCATAGTTCCGGCAATGCCGATGGCGCCGGTGTCGTCGGTTATGAGCAGGTCATCGGTGCTGAGTTTGCGCGTTTGGCCATCGAGGGTGACGATGCTCT
>JAITSW010000217.1 GCA_031287505.1 Propionibacteriaceae bacterium | reverse complement strand
GACTGATCCGCCAACGTCGCCTGACGCGTCACCTGCCCATTCGCAGTCGCAGGATACCCACCCGTCCCATCATCCAACTGATAGAAGAAAGACACCTTGTAACTAGTGAACCCAGACTGCGCTGCGGCACACGGATACCTGGTTGTTGAATCCACCAACACCGTACCGCCAGCATAAAGCGGATCAACCACCGTGCTGGAACACGTCGGCGTCGCCACCGCCCTACCATCACTGATCGGCTGAAAAGCCACATTCCGGATAGTGCCATCACCACCAGCCTTCAACGTCACCGAATAAGTCAACGACACCGACTGACCCACCCCAAGAGCACCCGACCAACCCAGGCGTTGCGTACCCGCATCCCACGTCGGTGCACCCGTGCCGCTCCCACCAACCACCGCATCATTGTTATACGTCGCGTCATCCAACACACCCGACAAATCATCCACCAACGTTGCTGGAGAACCCGCCGTGAACAAAGCCGGACCAGGATTAGTGCCCGTCACCGTATACGTCACAGTTTGACCAGGCACAACCACCCCACCATGCGAAGCCGCATCCGATGTCTTAGAAATAGCCAACGCCTGGAGCTTCACCTGAACAGCATGATCCTCAGTTTCACCAAAACTGGTCATACCAGTCGGATCATTCAACTCACCAGCATCAGCCGCAATCCGCAACCGCGCAAACGTAAACCGCGAATCAACCGACTCCACCGCACCCGCCGGAACACTCCACGTCAAGTCCACCGTTGAACTACCCGAAGCACAGGCCGCCACCGCCGAACGCTCACCAGTATCAGCGAAGTCCCCGTCCCGGTTCCAATCCACCCAACCCGCCACACTACCCGGACCCGTACAAACCACACCCGGCCTGGTGAAACTGTTACCAGGCGTGACATAAAACATCTCGTTGTTGAACCCATCCTCATCATCAACATTCGAGGTGTCATCCAAATCCGCCCCAGCACTAACCGGCGTCCCACCATCCGAATCCGGACCAACCGTCCCCAACCGCAAAGGCGCCGGGACATTGGTCGCCAACGCAAACGAACCAGCAGACAAATCTACGTTAGACGTGCCGCGGGTCAGCCCCCCCCCCCGTCCAAACCGACTTCTGCAACGCGCCGGCCTGACCATAACTGGCTGGCGCATCCCCCAAATCAGCCTCAAACATCACACCCAACGCGATGGCCTGAAGGCCTTGAGGGGATGAAACCGTAACGTCCGCGGCGGTCACACCCTCCGCAAAGAACACCGGCACAGGGTCATTGTTTCCGGTGCAGCCGCTGGTCCAAGTCAAGACGTTCGCAGTGGTCAACGTGGCTCTCACCCCGCAGGACAAGTCGCTGCGGTCGATGAGGTACCACGGTGCTGTGGCCGCACCCGTACCAGTCGGTGTCAAAGTGGTTTGCTCGGCAGGAGACATCTGCTCCGCATCGGCCATAACCAGGCCAGCCAACTCAACCGGCGTTCCGTCATAAGCCGCCGAACATGCAAACGAGAAAGAAGAAGTGCCGCCCCGATTTTGATTGAGCAACCCTATCGTCATCGTGTTGCCACTGACGCCGCCAACGTTGTAGAGCGTACTGAGCAGGCTAACGTTGTTTGGGACGATTACGGTCAGACCGCTGTTGGCGACATTAGAGATAGTGCAAGTCACCGAGAGGTTCTTGCCCCCGATCACTCGGGTGTTGGTCTGCGTGGCGGTTCCTCCGACGTTGATGTTGGTCCCGGCCGCCCCCCAGGAAAACCAGTCAATCGACCCCTTGTAGAGCCCAGTACCACCAGTGGCAAAGACCGCCTGCGCCGACGGCACCGACACCGCCAAACCCACCACCGCCAGCGCCACGGCACACAACACCGCCACTAACCGTCTTACCATGCCACTACCGCCTTCGCCTAGTTCACGAACAGGGTTCACCGACAATTTTTATCACACAATTGCCCTTCTTTCGACAAAGGACGAGATCCATAATACGTCAGCGCCTCGCATAGTTTTGCCTGCGAAAGCTTGGGGGTTCGGCTGGGAGCCGGAAATGACCAGTGTTTCCCTAGCGGATGAAGCTTGACTTAGTAAACCTGCCTCACAGCCTGGCACACAACGAGGTTTTCACACTTCCTTCCCAGCTATTTCCGGCGAAACCAACTCTCTAGTTTCCTGAGAGAAACCTGGTTCAATTCTTAGAATTCTTGGTTTTTTTCTTAGGATTGGGCATACTTGTCTACGGAAACCGTGTTTAAAGTGATTCAAAACACGCCCGACGTTGACAAGATTTGGAGGCGCAGATGCGCAAAGCCGTCGCACTTGTATCTCTGGGAGCTATGGTGGCCGCCGGGTCGATCAGTGCCGCGACTGCCCTGCATAAAGACGTCATCCTCACCCTTGACGACAAGACATACGAATCCCCCGGTTTTGCTTTGACGGTTGGCGATGTGCTGCGAAATAACGGTGTGGAGCTTGAACCTGAAGACGAAGTCGTGCCTGCCCCGGGCACTCTGATTTCCGACGGGCAAGAAATCGAAGTCCGCTTTCAAAAAGCAGTCACCTTGGTGATCGATGGAAAGAAGACCTCTTTCGTCACAAATGACCCAACTTTGGAAGATGCCCTCGCGGACGTCCCTTTTGCCGAAACGATCAAGGACGCGGCCTTCTCGGTTCCGCAGGCTACCCCACTGCCCCGCGATGGCGTGACGGTAATCGTCACCACTCCAAAAGACATCACCCTCAAAGTCGCCGGCAAGAAAACCAAAGTGGTAACCACCGCCAGCACCGTGGCCGACTTGCTCGTAGAACAAAAACTCGCCATGAACCCCCAAGACATTCTCTCGCACACTCTTGACGAGGCCATTGGCGAAGGGCAGACGATAGCCCTAGATCGCGTTGAGCTTGAAAAGGTCGAACGCAAAGAGCCGATCTCCTTCGAGATTCAGACGCGGGATAACTCCAAACTCTGGAAGGGCGAGACTCGGGTGATAGAAGTTGGCAAAGACGGCTCTGCTCTTCGCACCTACGAGATTACCAAGGTGAACGGAAAGCAGAAGAAAAGCAAGCTTCTGAGCGAGGTGATCACCCGAAAGCCCAAGACCCAGGTCGTTGAGCAAGGCACCAAGGTCAGCGCAAACGGGGCGGGCATCAACCTGGCCCGGGAAGCCGCTTGGAATCGCATTGCGCGCTGCGAATCTGGCAACAACTGGAAGATCAACACTGGAAACGGGTATTACGGAGGCTTGCAGTTCTCAAAGTCCTCTTGGAATTCCAACGGCGGACGCGATTTTGCCGCCTACCCACATCAGGCCACCCGGGAGCAGCAGATTACGGTTGCGAATCGCTACTATGCCAAGGCGGGGTTCCGTCCTTGGAGCTGCAAGCCGTAACCGCCAGAGGTTGCGGGCGGCTAGTACGGCGGCAACTCCCCGTCCACAGCGGCGGTGCGTAGGGCAACCGCCCGATCATAATCAGCTTGAGTGGGCATGTCGTACGCCCTAGCCGTAGTGTCATGAAGCTCGATAATGTAGCGGCGCAGCCGTTCGGAAAACTGTAGCGCCACCTCGGCAGGCCCTGCCTTCATCGGACGTCCGAAAACCACATGGACGGGCGGACGCCCAGAAACGGGGGTCGGCGTGCCATAGGGCATGGCCGCATAGTTGCCAACCAGCGCAATAGGGAGAATGGGCACATTGCGCGAGATGGACAGCGCCGCCGCCCCAGGCTTGAACGAGCCCATTGCCCCGGTGCGTGAACGCGTCCCCTCCGGGAAGAGCAGCAAGGGCACTCCGGCGCTGAGCAACTCTCCGGAAAGCCCCTTGCGATTGCGCAGCCCCTCGCGTTCCACCGGATAGGTGTTGAAGAACAGGCGGGTGGCAAAGGCCTTGTACCAGCTCGAGAAGAAGTAATCGGCGGCCGCCCCGGAGGCCAGATTGGATGAGAGCCGCCAAGGCAGCGAGCAAAAAATCATACAGGCGTCTAGGTGGCTGGTGTGGTTGCCGATGGCGATGAAGGGCGCCTTGAGCTGGGTGAGGTTTTCCCTGCCATGGACATGGGCGTCGACACTTGAGGCAAAATACGACTTCATCAGTATGCGCTGAGCCACAAAACGAGCGGCCACCTGCGGCATCCCGCTGTATTTGCCCGTGTCTTGCCCAGCCATAGGAGATCAGCTTACCTTTTCGCCGCTCACGCGCGAGATTTGACTAGCATCCGCGACACCCAACGCACCGCACCCCGAGGAGCATGGGCAGCTAGGAACGCCGCAACCTTCCAACGTTTGGCCGGGACGGAAACCACCTTGCCCCTATCAACATCGTTTAAGGCTTCCCCGGCCATGCGATCGGCGTCCACCCAAATCCAGTTGGGGATGCCTGAGACCCGGATACCCGCCCGTTCGTGGAACTCTGTCTTCACCCAACCCGGGCAAACAGCCGTGACGCTCACGCCAGTGCCGTGAAGCTCTACCGATAGGCTCTCCGAATAGACGCGCACCCAAGCCTTGACCGGCGAATAGTTTCCCTGGGCTATCCAGGAAGCCAAAGAAGACGTGTTGACGATCTGCCCCTTGCCCCGCATTTTCATCGCCCGTCCTGCTGCGCCGCCAAGGATGAGCACGGCCAGACACATCACGTCCAACCCCTTGGCATCCTCGGAAAAATCTGGGTTGAGCAGGCCGGCGTGCAGGCCAAAACCGGCATTGTTCACCAAAATGTCAATGGGGAGGCGCGCATCTTCCAGGCGGGCTGCCACTTTGAGCACATCATCGCGGACGGCCAGATCCGCCGAGAGCACCTCGACGGAAATCCCATACGCCGTTTGCAATTGATCCGCGCTCTCTCTCAACCTTTTTTCTTCGCGGGCGACCAGGACGAGGTCATTTCCGCGAGCGGCCAACGCCCGGGCAAACGCGGCGCCGATGCCAGACGTCCCTCCGGTGATAAGTGCAGTGGGCATAGGGAAAAGACTACGCTAGCCAAGCCGTTTCCCGAAGAGCGGCTCAGGCCTCAGACAGGATCGGCGGCGGGCAGGGCATTGCCTGAATAAGGGGCTCTGCGTAACCCGCCTTTGGCAAGTGATCGGCTGGTTACGAAATTGCGGCGACAGTCTCGCGGGCCATTGCCAACTCCTCGTTCGTGGGAACGACCAGAACTGTTGTGGGTGAGTCCGGCTTGGAGATAATCCGCGGTTCTTTGGAGCGGACGGCATTGGCTTCGCCATCAAGGATGAAGCCCAAGGGCTCCAACTTCTTGATTACCAGCTCACGCAACCCGATGTTGTTCTCACCCACACCGGCGGTGAAAGTGATGGCATCCACCTTGCCGAGGAAGACGATATACGAGCCGATATAGCCCAGGAGGCGGTGGGCGAAGACCTTCACCGCCAACTTGGCCCGGGCGTCGCCCTCTTCAATCATCCGGTTGATGTCACGCCAATCCGAGGCGCCGTCAAGGCCAAGCAGGCCGGAGCGGCGATTCAACTCAGCGTCAACTTCTTCTAACGTCCAGCCTTCGACACGGCCAAGATAGGCGTGCAAGCCTGGGTCGACATCGCCAGAGCGGGTACCCATCACCAGGCCGGCCAGCGGCGTCAACCCCATTGAGGTTTCCACGGCCACACCGTGGTCGATCGCCGAGATGGACGCGCCGTTGCCCAAATGGCAGACAATCTGATTGAGATCGGTGTAATCGCGTCCCAAAATCTCGGCTACCTTCTTGGATACGTAGCTGTGCGAGGTGCCATGGAAACCGTACTTGCGAATGCTGTGCTTAGCGGCCAACTCGGCATCTAGCGCATAGGTGTACGCCTCGGGCGGCAGCGTCGAGAAGAAAGCCGTGTCGAAAATTGCCACATGCGGAACATTTGGCAATACCGCGCGGGCAGCCTCAATACCCTGGATGCCGGGCGGATTGTGCAGCGGAGCCAGCGAACTCAAATCGCGCAAGCCCTGAATCACCGCTTCGTCAACCACCGTCGTCTCACGGAAAAGCTCGCCACCGTGAACCGCCCGGTGGCCCACCGCGACAACATCGCCGAGCGCCGGCCCAACCTCGTTGATGACAGCCACCAAATGGCCCAACGCCTGCGAGTGATCGGCATAGTCTTGCTGATAGGAATGCTCCAGGCCTCCCACGGTGTGATCCAATGTGCTGCCCGCCTCGCCAATGCGCTGGATAATTCCAGAGGCAACCACGTCTTCGGTCTGCGCATCAATAATTTGGTATTTGACGGACGACGAACCGCAGTTCAAAAGCAGAACCGGCTTACTCATGTAAAAGACTCCTCAATATTTCTAATCTGCCTGCCCGATGTCGGCTAGCTGGTTTGGGCTTGGATGGCTGTGATAATGATGGTGTTGACGATGTCGTCCACCAAGGCCCCCCGGGAGAGGTCGTTGACCGGCTTGCGCAGGCCTTGCAGCAACGGGCCGATGGCCAACGCGCCGGAAGTGCGCTGTACCGCCTTGTAGCCGATATTGCCCGCTTCGAGATCGGGGAAGATAAAGACCGAAGCCTGACCAGCCACCAGCGAATCGGGCAACTTCAGCGCCGCAACGTCCCTAGAGACGGCCGCGTCAAACTGCAACGGGCCATCGAGGGCGAGGCCGGGCGCTGCCGCCTGCGCAATCCGGGTGGCTTCCCTCACCCTGTCGACGTCAGGGCCAGAGCCAGAGGACGCCGTCGAGTATGAGAGCATCGCAACCTTGGGCACAATGCCAAAACCCACGGCCGTCTCAGAAGTGGCAATGGCTATGTCGGCAAGCTGTTGGGCTGACGGATTGAGATTGACGGCGCAATCGCCAAAGACAGCCACCTGATCGTTCAGGCACATCAAAAATGCTCCCGAAACCACCGAGATACCAGGCTTGGTCTTGATGAACTCCAACGCCGGGCGGATGGTGTTGGCAGTGGTGTGGCAGGCACCGGAAACCATGCCGTCAGCCTGCGCAAAGTGGACCATCATGGTGCCGAAATAGGAAAGATCCGCCATCTTCGCCAAAGCCTGCTCTAGAGTGACGCCCTTGTGGGCGCGCAACTGCGCATACTCTGTGGCGTACTTGAGGAGAATCTCCCCATCGGTG
>JAITSW010000187.1 GCA_031287505.1 Propionibacteriaceae bacterium | reverse complement strand
AATGAAGTGGCAGCAGCAGACAAGTCGGCGGATTCTACCGCATCAGTCGAGCAGACAATTTCAGGCGGACAGCCCCGCAGTTCGAGTGGTTCGCAAGCTCCAGCACGGGACAGTCAATTTCCTTTCAACCCGGTGAGTTCTGCCGCCGCATTAGCTGTCTTTGGGATATTTGCTCTCGCGATGCTCAGCGTTCGTCGACCTCCACGAGTACCCAAGCCCTAGCAGACAGGTAATTTCGCGGTGTCTGATACTGCCAGTTATTCTCGGCAAACCAGCCGAGCAAGGCTAGAACTCCTCATAATCGGCATCTCTATGTCGCTACTCTCAGCTGCGCTATTCCTGCTGGCCTACCTGGTCGACAACAAGTACACGACGAACAACCCACCGATACAGGGCGGAGTGTTGGTGCTGGATGAAGCTACTTTGCAAGCTCACCCTATTGTCTTTCTGATAGACGGTTGGGAGATCTACCGGGACGTTCTGCTCTCTCCAGCAGACTTTTCGACAGTTTCGCAGAAAATACCCAGACCGGATGAGTATGTGTACATTGGCCAATATGGAGGCTTCGAAGGCAACGATCCGCTGCACGGAGCCCATGGGAGCGCAACCTATCGGCTGCGAATAGCTGTGCCGGACGGCTTGCAAAGCTATATGTTGGAACTGACCGAGATATTCTCGGCATATACGTTGTACGTAAATGGGGTTCAAGTCGAACAGTTTGGCAATCCCGAGCCCCAAGATTATCTGGTTGAGACCGGTGCTGGAGTGGTCACCTTCGTTGCCGAAGGAACAGTCGAAATCATCGTCGCCGTTTCGGATTTTTCACACTTCTACAGTGGAATAGTTTACCCTCCAGCCTTTGGAACTCCGACGGACGTGACTTCGCTGCTAGCCACCCGCTTCGCCATTCGGGCAGGTACCTGTACCATCGCCGTCGCCCTGGCATTGTTCTTTCTGCTTTCTGGTTTATTGATGCGACACAACAGGATGTCCATCCTTTATGGGTTGATCTGTCTAACATTTGTTGGATACACCTGTTACCCAGTAGCCAAAACCATCAATCACGGCGGCTTGGGCTGGTACGGGTTCGAAAATTTCTGTTTTGTGGCGTTGTTGCTATTGGTGAGTTTGTTGTTGCGACGTTTGAGCGGTGACTCCGGGCTAGTGGGCAAGCTATTTCTTGGCTTCGGCGGCTTCATCTGTGCCTGTACATTGGCGCGGGCGCTGCTGCCCGGGGGCGAGTTGCAACTATATGTCTACTATTCGTCCCTGATAGGAATCTATAAGTGGATGGTGGCAGTCTTCCTCACTGTTGGAGCTATCCGCGTCTCGCGAAATGCCGGCCGCCTGCGCACCGCAGCCATCCTGATGGGCATCGTGGTTTTTGATGTGGCTCTGATCATGGATCGAATGCTCCCACTCTTCGAGCCTATTCGTTTCGGCTGGTTCCTAGAGCTAGCTGCTGGCGCTCTGGTGGTGAGTTTTGGCGTGATGATCGGGCAAGATTTACTTGCCACTTACCGCGAAAAGTCAGAGCTTGAGGTGCGGGTTGCCAGCGTCGTCCAACTGGTAGATATGCAGCGCTCATACTACCCAGCCGTCCTGGCGGGAATTGAGGAAACCCGCCGGGCCAGACATGATCTGCGCCACCATCTGAGAATCATTTCTTCGCTGGCGGTCAGTAAGCAATATCAGGAATTGGCGGATTATCTGGGCGATTACCAGGGGCAAGTAAATGCTATGACTTCGATGGATGCCAGCGGACATCCGGTATTAGACGCCATTTTCAGGCATTTTGCAGTGCTGGCACAGCAAAGCAATGTGACTTTCACAAGGGATCTTGCGATAACGCAAGATATCAAATTGGACGACGCAGACCTCTCGGGAATCTTGAGCAACTTATTGGAAAATGCTTTCGAAGCCTGCGCCTATCTGCCCAGCGAGCGTTACGTAAGCATGGTCATCAAACAGGTACACAACAATCTGGTGGTGATAGTTGAGAATAGCTTCGACGGCACCCATTCAAAGCACCGAGGGGTCTACCAATCCCGAAAGCGTCCCGGAGCCGGAGTGGGCCTGGAATCAGTGCGAGCCATTGCCGAACGCGCGGGTGGCACTTTGGACTGCGAGTCCTCCAACACCCGTTTCGTGGCGACAGTGGTGATCCCCTGAAATCCTCTTAGGACTGCCCAATCTCAAGGCGAAAGCCTCCGCGACATCAATCTGGCTGGGCCAAACTATTCTTTAGCTTTCCGAGTGTCTAGGTAAACTTCGTAATCGCCCGGCTTAGCGGTGACAACTATCGCGCCGCTGGGAGCATCGTCTATCGAAGCTAAGCCTTCCTGGCCAAAAGCGACCGTCAGCGAGCAGGCTACCTGGCCAACCTTCACTAGGTGGAAATGCGCCTGACCGTTGGCGTCCCATCCGTCTGGGTGCCAGTTCAGGGTGCAATTCGAATCAGGCTGGGCATCTAGAACTCTGTGTACAACTACCTCCGACTGCCCCCCAGAGCCCGGAACTGAGAAGACTACCGCCGCGGGTTGCGATGTCGCGTAAATCACCCCGGCAGTCAGTACGGCGACCGCGCCTAGGCTTGCCAGAGTCACAGGCAAAGCTTTGGACGAAACCGCCGCCGCAGCGGCAGCAGGCGCGGAAACACTTTGCGAGCCGAGAACACAAGCACCGCCTAGTAGCCCCACGGCACCTGCAATAGGCAAGCCATGCTGCGTCTTAGAGATCCTGGGGAGTTTGGGCTTCTCCCCGGCATCTAGGCCATACCTCACCGCGGCTCTGCGATAAGCCATTCCCAAGGCTGTTACCGCTCTGGAGTGGGCCATAGACACGGCAGCCGGAGTCATATCGAGTAGCTGGGCAATCTCGCGCGGGGGAATCATCTCAACATCGCGCCACCACAGAAGCTGCTGATCCCGTTTGCCAAGGGTGCCCAGAGCTTCCGTCAGGATGGAGTCATCGGGCAGGTACTCGACCCTGGTGCCGAAAACGAGGTCGTCCACCTCTGGCACTGGGACACAGCGGCTTTTGGCCGTGCGCAGATTAACAACCAGATTCCGCACGGTAGTCGCCAAATACAGGCCTACCGATGTTCTTGGCCCAGCCCCCTTTGCAAGCGCCTCAATCATCTTCAGGACGGCCTGTTGCGCCAGATCCTCGCTGTCGTCTTCTGCGGAATACTTTTTCGCCCAACAGATCGTGTTGGCGTAGTGGAGTTCCACCAGTGTTTTCAGCGCCTGTGCATCGCCAGCCCGATAGGCGTACAGCAAAGCCTGATCTAGCTCAACCTGATTGAGCTTCTCACTGTTCCCAGATTGCAAAACAGCAGTTGCCGACGCCTCGTTTGGCTTCTCATCCACCTCTTAACCGTACATCAATGCGAATCATTTTCCCTTCGCAACATCCGCCTTCCGGCGACGGCCCACAGCGCCATTGCGATCAGGACCAATCCCAATCCGAGCAGCCCACTCACATCTATACCTGTGTATGCCAGACCGTTGTCCTTGGGTTTCCCAGCTTTGTCATTTGCCACCACCTGGAATTGCCGACTCGCACTTCCGCTTCCGGTGCCGGTCAGCGTCACCGTGTGGGTACCCAGGCTGAGGTTATCCGGCAGTTGGATATTGAAGACCACATCGCCTTGGGCGTCCGCAATTTGCGTTCCAAGATAGACCGAGCCGGGTTCTAAGAGACCCGAAACTTGCTCCCCAGGCCTGAAGCCATGGCCATAAGCGACTTGCAGGTTACCTTGTCTAGCCGTACTGAGTAACAGCGTCACGTCGATTTTGTTCGTCGTCTTTTCGCCGACGAACTCGGCCACCGTGTTCCCGCCAGCGGGCACCGCGGCACCGCCAACCGAAACGGAAACATGCTTCAAACCGGCAACCGAAGAAGACAACGACGCCGTGTAAACACCACCCGAA